>JAVVFP010000160.1:0-6821 GCA_032250495.1 Bacteroidota bacterium
GCGGCGAAAATCATGCCCTTCGTCGGCAAGAGTGCGGAAAGTGAACCGCAGGGATATGTTCCCTGGCGCATGCCTCTGGATCTGCAGGCGTTCCGCTGGAGCGCGCTCTGGCAGACGCTGCGCGCGCGCGTTCCGGACGATGTTTACAGGACGGAGAGTTCCGTGATCGACGCCGAGATGCTCGAGGACAAACGCGTGCGCCTGACAATCGAAGGTGGCGCGCAGGAGGATCACGATCTCGTGGTGTTCGCTGACGGCGCACATTCCCTCGGACGCATCCTGCTCTTCCCCGACGTCGCGTTGCGCTACCGAGGCTACATGCTCTGGCGCGGTCTACTGCCCGAATCGATGATAGACGACAGCGCGCCGCTGGAAGGAGCCGTGCCAAGGCTGGCACATCTGCGGGAACCGGGGAATACCGTCATGTATTTCATACCGGACGCGCAGGGTGAGAGCAGTCCCGGGAATCGCGTATGCAACTGGGCCATGTACGTTCCGCTTCGCGAGGAGCAGATTCCCGCCTTCATGACCGACCGCGACGGGCAGCGCCGCGAAGGTATGCTGCCACCCGGGGCAATGCGCGCACAGGAAGAGCGGCGTCTCAGGCAGCTTGCGCGGGACAATCTTCCCGGCTACTACGCCGACATCATCACCCGAAGCACGGAGAGCTACGCGCACCTGATTTACACCGCGGACGTTCCTTCTTACCACAGCGAACGCATATGCCTGATCGGGGACGCGGGCGCTGTCATACAGCCCTTCACCGGCTCGGGTATTTTCAAGGGATACAACAATATACGCAGCCTGATCGACGCACTCGAGGACAGCGGCGACATCGACCGCGCACTGCGGCAGTGGGATGCCATGCAGGTCGTCATCGGGCGCCGTCTGCTCGCACTCGGCGAACAGTTGGAACAGGCCTTTATCTGGAATCCCCTCGACCTCTCCACTGCCGACGAAGCATCGACCAAATCCTGGTGGCAGGCTTCCGTGCGCTTCCCCGAAGATTTCTCGCTGCAGCGCCATTGACCGAGTATCGCAGCACAATTATTCATTGCGCCAAGAGGTCCATATGCTGAACAACACCATCTTCATTTTTTCTGCTCTCATCCTTATCATGACGGGGTGCGGCGAACCGCAACAGGTCGCGATGGAGCTGGCTGCCTTTCCGGCAGATAACCTCGAAGGTCTCGCATCGACAAAACATATCCTCCTCGACGCGGACAGTCGCGACGGTGGAGGGTCGCTCAGTATCACGGTGGAGGAACCCACGACCATCCGTCTGTACGAAACCGGGGATATCGACGTGGAAGACGCCATGCTGATCTACGAGGCGGCGGTACGATCCCGGAATCTCGACGGCATGGCCTACCTGGAGATGTGGTGCGTGTTCGATGACGGCCGGGAGTTTTTCTCCCGCGGCCTGAACTCGCCGTGGACCGGGGACATTCCCTGGTCCGTCGTGCAGACACCCTTTTTCCTCAAAAAAGGGCAGAATCCCGTCAACATCCGTCTCAACCTCGTGATCGACGGCAGCGGATCCGTATGGATCGATGACATACACCTGCTGCGGGCACCGCTCCCATCGCCGCGTGCAGCCTGACAGCAGGACTGAGGCCGGCGATGCATATCCCGTGGCCAGTGACGCAGACGGCCTGCCGGTATCATTTCCGTCACATATGGAGGTCCCTTGCCCATATCCTTGCTTTCCCGTCTCTTCCTGCTCGGGCGAATCCCAGCCAATATCCGTGCAACGCTTGAAACGGAGGATATCATCGTCGCGGACGAAAACATCCGTGGGTGGATTGTGTTCAAGGACTTCCGCGCACCGGGCAAGCGTTTCAAGCATCGCGCAGAAGGCTTCGCCGGTTTCCTCGTCATCACCCGGAAACGCGTCATCGCCCAGGCGTTCGGGCAGCGCGTGATCAACATCATGCACGATCACCCGAAAGCCAGACTGCTGCACATGGATCTTCCGCAGAAGGCGCGCATCGAATTTTCCTTCGAAGCCTCTGATTTCCACGACGACCGCTCCGGCCGCGTTATCGTGGGTTTCAAAACGGACAAGGCGGGGGAGTTCCTCCGTGCTTTCGAATCCATGCACATAAAGAAACTGCAGATCCCTTGAGAGGGCGCAGTACGGCAGAGACATCTGCCACCTTTCGCGCTCATTCGCTATATTAGTGACGATTTCACATCCATTCCGATATAACGAGGAGGATTCATGCATCAACACACGCGTGTGAAACGCTCCGTCATCGTGCACGCCTGCGCAGCGTTCATACTGCTCGCAGCCGCGGGCAGCGCTTACGGACAGGCGGGCAAGTACCTCATCATCAACCATTTCGTCTCCGATCCGGAAGTGATCGAGGGTCATCTCGTGGTCAGTGACATCGAAGGCCGAGGCGGCGCGATCAATGTGCATGTCTACGACGAGCGCGGGAACGTCGTCGGCAAGGCGGAGGAAGTCATTCCGGCCGGAGGCAAACTGAATATCAATGCCGAGAAATACGTGCAGGGCCGCAAAATGGTCGGCACCCTGCGCATCCGCTCCACCGCGAACGTGGCGGGTCAGTACTGGCAGTTCTATAAAAAACCGGCGATGGGCTGGAAGAACATTGCCGTCCCCGCCGCCGTCGGTCCCGGGGCCACCAAGCTGGTCTGCCAGCATTTCGTAGCAGACCCCGCCATCGAAAGCTACATCGTGGTCGCCGACGCCGAGGGTACTGCCCCGACGGTGTTCGTGGAATTCTATGACGACCAGGGCGAGCTCGCCGGACAGCACAAGGTCAACATCCCGAAGAACGGCAAATTTTCCATACAGCCGCTGGATATGGTTGGCGGCAAGAAAATGACCGGCGTCGCCTACATTCAGACCGAGGGTGGACTCATTACCGGCGAATACTGGCAGGTGTCGGAGAAAGAGAAGTACCAGGTTGCCCATGCCATGCAGGGAAGCGCGCCGGAGGCTGCGGTCATCGAAGCGGAGCCCCTGATCCGTGTGCAGGTGCAGTTCGAATTCGACAGCGACAAGATACAGAAGCGCTCGTACGCCGACCTTATGGAAGTGGCAAAAGCGATGAAAAGCGATCGCAACCGGAGCGCCCGCTATGAAGTCGGCGGACACAGCGACAGCGTGGGCAAGGAAGAATACAATCGCAAGCTCTCGGAGCGCCGCGCCAACGCGGTGAAGGATTTCCTCGTGCAGAGCGGGGTGGAGGCAAGCCGGCTGCTCGTCGTGGGCTACGGTCCCGCGCAACCGCTGGTCCCGAACGACACGCCCGCGCACCGGGCAATCAACCGCCGCGTCGAATTCAAGAAACTCTGATCACGGGAAACACACATGAAGGCAATGGAGCAACTATGAAATACACCAGGTTTCTGATCATGAGCGCCGTCCTTGTGCTGCTCGCCACGCGCATGTTCGCCCAGGGCGCGGACAAGTACATCATCAACCATTTCGTCAACGATCCCGATGTGATCGAAGCGTACCTGGTCGTGACCGACGTGCAGGGACAGGGTCCCATCGTCACGCTGCAGTTTTTCGACAATGACGGCAAGCTCCTCGGTGAGGGCAAGGAGCTGTTGCAACCCTACGGGAAACTGAATCTCAATCCGGGCAAGTACGTAAAAAGTGTCGCCAACGGCACGATTCACATCACCTCCAAGGGCGGAAACGTCGTCGCGGAATACTGGCAATTTTACAAGGATGCGAAGGAGTCCTGGAAAAACACCACAACGGTGGGACAGGAGGCTGTCGGCTATGCGAAGCTGGTCTGTCCCCATTATGTCAGTGATCCCGATGTCGAGGTGTACCTCGTGCTCGCCAACACCGACGCGCAGGACGTGGTGGTGAATGTACGCTTCCACGATGACAACGGCCGCGAGGTGGGTAAGGCGCGGCAGCTCGTGAAAGCCAACGGGAAAGCCGTCATCCAGCCGTGGGAGGTGATAAAGAACAAGGCTACGGGTGTCGCCTTCATTTCCACCGACGGTGGCAGGGTTACGGCGGACTACTGGCAGGCCGAAAAAGCCAGGAGCTACCAGATCACGGCCCCCGTCGCCGGCATTTGATTCGGCGGAGCAGGATCAGACGGATGTTGCGCAGATCATGACCATCACGGCCACGGATCTCCTGCGACTCGGCGCGGTCTGCGTGTCCATCGCCGCGCTGCTGCTGCTGAGCGAGATGCTGCGGAAACGCATGGGGTGGCCTGATGAAGTCACGCGGAAATCCGTACACATAATTACCGGCATACTGATCTTTTTCGCACCCTCGTTCTTTCCCCGCAGCGGCGCCGTCGTCTTCATCGCGGCACTCTTCGTGGCCGTGAACGCAGTCGCCTACGCGCGCGGATGGCTGCGCGCAATGCATCACGGTCCGCGGAAATCCTTCGGTACGGTGTATTACCCGCTCGCGCTACTGCTGCTGGCCCTGCCGCTGTGGGATCACGCACCCGACCTGGTCGTGGCCGCCATCCTGGTCATGGCGCTCGGGGACGGCGCCGCGGGCATCGTCGGTGAGACGGCAAGGCAGCCCCGCCCGTTCAATGTCTCGTCCGACCGGAAATCGCTGGAAGGATCCACGGCGATGTTCGCCGGCAGCGTCGCCGCCCTGCTCGCCACCGTCCTCGTCCACGGCGATCGCGGGATGCAGCTGGGAGCGCAGCTGTCGGCGGCACCTTTGCTCTTCTTCGCGGTGCTGCTCTCCGTCGCGCTGTTTGCGACTGCCTGGGAAGCGGCGTCATCGCGCGGACTCGACAACCTCACCGTCCCACTCATGAGCGCGTTCGCGCTGCATCTCTGTCTCGCAGGCAGCGGGGATGACGCCGCGCTGCGCTTCATCACGGGAAGCGGACTCGGGCTGCTCGTCGGCGTACTCGCCTACGCTTCCCGCATGCTGACGATTTCAGGCGCGGTGGCCACCTTTCTTCTCGCCGCGACGGTATTCGGCGTCGGCGGCTGGCGGTGGACGCTCCCCCTCCTTACGTTTTTCGTCTTATCGAGCCTTCTTTCGAAATGGCGAGATAAACGGAAGGGCCATTTCGAATCCATGTTCGAAAAAGGCGGGACGCGGGATGCCGGACAGGTCGCCGCAAACGGGGCCATCGTGGGGGTGCTCGCCGTCGCGGAATACCTTTTCGGCGGAAACATCTGGTACCTGCTGTCTCTGGCAGCTGTCGCTTCCGTCACGGCGGACACCTGGGGAACGGAGCTCGGCGTTCTCGCACGCCGGAAACCCCGCAGTATACGTACCGGACGTCGTGTGCCCACGGGCACGTCCGGGGGAATGACACTCGCCGGCACCACGGCCGGTGCGCTGGGTGCCGCAACAGTTACCGCGACCGCACTGCCGTTTATCGCCATCGACGCGTCCACCTTCCTGCTCATCACCGCGCTGGGCGTCGCCGGCAGTCTTGCCGACAGCCTGCTGGGCGCCACGCTGCAGGCGCAATACCACTGTCCCCTCTGTGGGCGAGACACAGAAAAGCGCTTTCACTGCGGTATGCCCGCTCGGCGGACAAGGGGACATCCCGCCGTCACCAACGACGCGATCAACTTCCTCGCCGCGTTCGCGGCGGTCGCACTCGGCGCGCTGCTGCTCATGTGACCGTCGCGCAGCGCGGCGATTCGGTGCATGGGACCGTACGTGAGACGGCGTCCGCACCCTCCGAGAAATACCCTTTCCCGAAAGCCGCAAAGCATGTATGTTTGGTATCATGTCTCCCCGTCTGCAGCATATCGCCTTCTCCGCCGTTCTGCTCGTTTTTCTCTCTTCCTGCGAGCGGGAGCGCATCGTGGATCCGGGTCCCGATACCACCGCGCCGCTGCCCCCGGCGGATGTCGTTGTGGAGGGCGCGAGGGACGGTTACATTTTCGTGGGCTGGCTGCATGGCCAGGAGCGCGACCTCCGCGGATATATCGTCTACCGGGCCGAAGGGACTCCTCCTTCTGCATTCATTCCCATCGATACGCTCACGCTGAATTTCATCATCGACACGCAACGCAGCTATGACACTACCTACTCCTACTTCGTCACCGCCTACGACGACGCCGGAAATGAAAGCATTCCATCGCGCACCGTGTCCGCGGTTTCCGAAAACCGATACGTCCCCGACGCACCGCGACAGCTCAGTGTCAACGGTTACAACGATGGCCTGAGACGGGAGCTGCGTCTCAGCTGGGACATCGTCGACGAAGCCGATCTCGCCTACTACCGGGTCTACCGTGACGTCGCACCATTCAGCGAGGCCGACAGTGCCCTCCTGTACGCTGAAACCGTCGGCACGGTTTTCGATGACAATGCCGGGATGCAGCTCGACCGCCGATATTTTTATGCAGTGACCGCAGTGGATAACGGGGGCTGGGAAAGCGCACTCTCCCCGGTCGAGAGTGATTTCATCGCACAGCGCCCCGCACCGCTCTCCCCGGTCAATGGCACGAAGACCGTGGTGTTTCCCCTCCTGCGCTGGCGCGGCGTACCCGGCGCTCGGCAGTACCTGCTGACGGTCGCGCTCTCGGAGGAAACCGGGGAGGTCTGGAGCGGTTACGTGAATGCGGCGGGACAGGATACCCTCGTGTTGCGTTACGGTGGAAATGCACTCACGCCGGGTGAACGGTATTACTGGCGCGTCTCCAGCGTCACCGCGTCCAACAGGAAGCCCAACGGCATCTCCGATGTGCAGCAGTTCGTGGCGGACGATTGATGGCCTTCCCGCGTCGGGAGCGGAAACCGTATATTTCCCTGTTCGCGACAATATCTCCCTGTGCCACCTGACGGGTACCCCGTGACTCTGACGATCCCCGCTTTCCACAGCACC
>JAVVFP010000161.1:0-6811 GCA_032250495.1 Bacteroidota bacterium
CCGTGCCGTCGAAGTTTTTCAATTTCGTGACCGGGAAGCTTTCCGGCATACGCATTCATGATTTCAACTGCGGTCTTAAAGCGTACCGCGGGGAAGTTGTCAAGTCCGTCAATATCTACGGCGAAATGCACCGCTATATCCCGGTGCTCGCGAAAATGGCCGGTTTCACCGTGACCGAACTCGTCGTGCATCACCACCCGCGCAAGTACGGAAAGACCAAGTTCGGCCTGTCCCGCTTCTTCAAGGGCTTTCTCGACCTGCTGACCGTGATCTTCACCTCGCGCTATACGCAGCGTCCCCTGCACGTGTTCGGCACCCTTGGCGGCGTCATGCTCTCCGCCGGTTTCTTCATCAACGCCTGGATGACCGTCGAGTGGCTGATGGGCTACCCTGTCGGCAACCGCCCCATGCTGCTGCTCGGTATCCTGCTCATGCTGCTCGGGATACAGTTGATCTCGACGGGACTGCTCGCCGAGATGATAACCAAAAGCGGTACGAACGTGCGGGACTATACCGTCCGCGAAACGCTATCATAGCCTGCCCAATAAAACAACAGGATTCATGAGTCAACGCATCGTCTACAAGGCCGACTGTCGTCATTTCCGCGGCGACGTACCCTGCGCACCGCATAAGCGCGAAGGGGTGCACTGCGCGGACTGCTCCTACTACGATCCCACCGACCGCAATATCCTCATCATCAAGCTGGGCGCCATCGGCGATGTCATACGCACTACGCCGCTGCTGCACCGCCTGCGGAAGGAGTACCCGGGAAGCCGCATCTGGTGGCTGACGCTGACGCCGGACGTGGTGCCGTCGGACGTGGACCGCATCCTGAAATTCGATATGGCCGGTGTCATCTCCGTACTCGCGGTGAATTTCGACCTCGTCATCAATCTCGACAAGGACCGCGAAGCCTGCGCGCTGGCAGACCGTCTCGAGGCCAGCGTCAAGAAAGGCTTCACCATACGCAACGGCATCTGTGCGCCGGTGGACGCCGACGCGGAACACAAGTTCCTTACCGGACTTTTCGATGACCTCAACAAGGCCAACACCAGGCATTATGTGCAGGAGATCTTCGAGATCTGCGGCTACGAGTGGGCCGGGGAAGATTACGTGCTCGAGGTCGACACCCCGTTCGATCTCGAAACCACCGTTGCCTCGCAGGGCCGGCCCCCGGTCGGCGAACGGCCGCTGGTGGGACTCAACACCGGCTGCGGCGGTCGCTGGACCACGCGGCTCTGGCCGGAGGAATACTGGATCGATCTCTCCCGCAGGCTGCTGGCAGCGGGCTATCAGCCACTGTTCCTCGGCGGCGAACAGGAGCATGAGAAAAACACCCGCCTGGCGCGGGCCAGCGGGGGACTGTACCTCGGACATTTTCCGCTCAAAACCTTCATCGCGCTCATGGACCGCTGCGAGGTAATCGTCTCCGCCGTGACCATGGCCATGCACCTGGCCATCGGACTGCACAAGCCGCTGGTGCTGTTCAACAACATCTTCAATCCCCACGAGTTCGAACTCTACGGCCGTGGGGAACTGCTCGAGCCTTCGAAGGAATGTACCTGCTTCTTCATGCCAACCTGCCGCAACGAGGAGTACACCTGCATGGAACACCTCGAAGTCGAGCGCGTATTCGCAGCCGTACAGCGGTGGGTTCGCGCGGAGGACGCGAGCACGTCATGAATATCGTGCTGATCGGGACGGCCTTTCCCCTGCGGGGCGGCATCGCACATTATGTCGGCCTGCTCTGGAAATACCTTTCCCGCAGACATGACGTGCGCATCGTCACCTTTTCCCGCCAGTATCCGAAAATCCTGTTTCCGGGCAAGTCGCAGGACGAGTCCGGCGACGCCGGCGTGCCGGTCGACAGCGTGCAGTGGATCGATTCCATCAATCCCTTCAACTGGATACGCACCGGTTTCCGGGTGCGCGCCCTGCGCCCGGACCTGGTCGTCTTCAAGTTCTGGATGCCCTTTTTCGCGCCGTCCTACGGCACCATCGCCGCCATCGCACGCCTGGGCCGGAAGACGCGCACGATGTTCATCTGCGACAATGTCATCCCCCATGAACGACGGCCAGGCGACAAGCTGCTGACACGCTTCGCCTTCCGCTTCATCGACAGCTATGTCGTGCAATCCCGCGCCGTCGAGCGCGACCTGCGCCTCTGGAAGAAGGATCCGCTGCTGTCCTATCTCCCGCACCCCGTCTACGAGATTTTCGGCGAGGAAATGGACCGCCGCAGCGCACGCACGGCCCTGTCCTCCCGCGAGGATGGACTCGCGCTGCGCGAGGACGAGCGCGTTCTGCTCTTCTTCGGCTACGTGCGCGATTATAAGGGACTCGATGTGGTGCTCGACGCCCTGCCCGCGGTGCTCGAACGAATGAAAGTACGCCTCCTCGTGGTCGGCGAGTTCTACAACAACGAGGAGAAGTACCGCACGCAGGTGCGGCGCCTCGGCGTGGAGAAATACGTGCACTTCCATTCCGACTACGTGCCCAACGAAGACGTTGCCATGTTTTTCTCCGCCGCGGACGTGCTGACCCTGCCTTACAAATCGGCCACGCAGAGCGGCATCATACAGATCGCCTACAACTTCCATCGCCCCGTGATCGCCACCGATGTGGGCGGACTCGCCGAGGTGGTTATCGACGGCCGTACCGGCGCGATCGTTCCCCCGCAGCAGCCGCGTGCCCTCGCGGACGCGGTCGTGGAATTTTTCGAGGCCGGACGTTTCGAGGCGTATCGCGCAAACGTGATGGAAGAGAAAAAAAAATATTCCTGGGATCACATGGCGGAGGGTATCGTAGAACTGTATCAACGCAGCCTGAAGCATACACGGAGCTGACCACGCATGGCAAAGACCAAACAGATCAAGCGCAAAAGCAGCAAGCGGAGCGAGGACCACGACCTGATCTCGCGCTTCGACCTCGACGCGTTCACCGATAAGTACATCTGGCTGCTTTTTCCGCTGCTCATCCTGCTGTACTTCTGGTTCAGCGCAGGGTCGACCGGCTTCTACCAGGACGATGAGATCGGCCACTACCGCAATATCCGCCAGTTCTGGGGCGATCCGTTCAGCATCATGGGCAATCAGCCCAAGCCGGGATGGAAAATTCTGCTCGTTGTGCCCGGACTCTTCGGTTTCACCGGCGTCGCCCTCGCGCACTGCGCCATCGCCGCCCTCACCGTGGTGATGACATACAAACTCGGTCGCGCGATCAAGATCAAGAACGCCACGATGGCGGCCGTTTTCCTCGCCGCACAACCGCTGTACCTGCAGATTTCCTTCCGCGCCTACAGCGAGATCACGGCAGCTCTCTTCCTGGTGCTTTCGCTTTACTTCTATTACAGGGAACGCTGGATATGGGCGGCCCTGGCTTCATCGTACGTGTTCGCAATCCGGCAGGAATTCGCCCTGGTCAGCCTGGGTCTGGGAGTGATTTTCCTGCTGCGCAGACAGTGGCTTCCCTTCCTCCTGCTCGCATGGACGCCCGCGGTCCTGGCGGTGATCGGCTGGCTCTCCACGGGGAATCCCGCCTGGCTGCTCGACGACATGCTGCGTATCGGACTCGGCGTGGAAGTGCCGCATAAACCTTTCTGGCACTACTTCGAAACCTACGTCTACATGGTGGGGCCGGTGATACTCACCCTGCTCATCCTCGGCTACTGGAAGCATTTCCTTCCCGTCGACAGCGCCAGGGAACAGATCCGCCGACACGGTTTCCTCTTTTTCACCTTCACCATCATGTTCGCCTGGGCGGTGTTCTCCGCCTGGGATGTCCCCGATTTCGGTGCAAACCCCGGTCACTGGCGCTATCTTCTCTCGATCGCACCGCTCACGGCGATATACGCCACAATGGGCATGAACAGCCTCTTCGAAGCGAAAAACCGTACGATCGGACTCTCCCTGCTCGGCGTCGCAGCGCTCATCGGTGTGCTCTTCCTGGCACGCGACACTAACGGCCTGATACTCGTCGACCAACCGCGCTGGGATCATGTCGGGATGATGATCGCCGTGCTGGGCATCGCTGCCGCCTTCGCGGGCGCCCGCATGCTCAGCGGTCCCGTATTCGTCAGCACCCTCCTCGTCGCGACGGTTGTCTTCACCGTGTATGCCGAGAAACCGCGCGAACTCGACAACGAAGCACGCACGGTCCGCCAGGCAGCGGAATGGTATCTCGAACAGCCGGCGGAATTTCAGCAGCGCCCGCTGTACGGTAACCACGTGCTCTTCCGCTACTTCGCGGATATCGACATCAACGACACGAACCGCGACCGCTCAATGCAGCGCGAGACCCTGGCGCAGGCCCCGCGCGGATCGGTGGTGATCTGGGACAGCCATTACGGTAACAGCCAGTTCGGCGGCGACGTCCCGATGGAATTTTTCCAGGAGAATCCTGCCTACAAAGTGCTCGAGCAGTTCGTCGCAGCCGATCAGACCTTCGGTATCCTGGTCTTCGAAAAACTGGCCGGATCCCGCCAGAACGCGCGGACGCAGGAGGAACTGCCCGCGAACCAGGATGAGAGTACGGAATAAGTCCGCAGAATTGCCATTTATTTACAATATCTTAGAGTGATCATTTCATTGATTTTCTCAAGTCGACTTCGTAGTTTTCCCGATGAGTCCTCCCTCGCCGTTTTCACCACGGACCGCATTGCGGAGAGGTTTCACTGTTCCTTTTCGATTCGAGGTTCTATGCATTTGCGCCGCGACGTATTTCGCCCGGGGATTACCAGAGCTTTTCTCACTCTCGTCCTTGCCGCCTTCGTGTCCGCCTGCTCGTCGCAGAAGGAACTCGTGCAGGGCGACGCCACGGTTGACGCCTCCGCAGCCATCAACGATACGCTGGCGCCGCGCAGCGGTGATCCGCTGCTGCCGCGCCCCGTACTCGAACTCGAGGACGTGCCCGTCGCCATCGAGGTGAATGCAGCGGAGAAGGACCCGCTGCTCGACCGTGCCCGCCTGCACGTGCTGCTCGCGAGCAAGGCCCTGGCGGGCGGGGACACCGCGACGGCCATCGACCAGGCCGTCCTGGCCTCCGAGAAGCTCGACCGCGCCAGCTACCTTCCCGACATCGAAGGGGACGCCGCATACATCGATCTGAGCAACCGTCTCGCGGCGGTGTATCGCACCTGTGCCCCGGCCATCGAACAGAGCGACGCCGACGTCCCGGTTTCCGCGCTCGCGCTGCTGGCCGCTGATTACGCGGATGCCGATACCGTCGACCTGACCACGCTGACCTTCAAGGAACCGCCCACGACCACGATTCCGCTTCCTCTCAACGAGGAAGTCGAGAAGAATATCGTTTACTTCACAACAAAGATGCGCAAGCACTTCGTGAAGTGGCTGGAACGCTCGGGTCGGTATTTCCCGGTCATGCGCCCCATCCTGGCCGATGAGGGAATGCCCGAGGAAATCATCTACCTGACCATGATCGAAAGCGGTGTCAATCCCACCGCACGATCCTGGGCAGCCTGCGTCGGACTCTGGCAGTTCCTGAAATCCACCGGCGAGATGTACGGACTGGAAGGGGACTGGTATGTCGACGACCGGCGCGATCCGGAGAAGGCCACGCGCGCCGCAGCCCGGCATCTGCGGGACCTGTACAACCGTTTCGGGGACTGGCATCTGGCCCTCGCCGCATACAATGCGGGACCGGGCCGCATCAGCCGTGCGATACGGAAAAGCGGCAAGGAAGCCCCGAGCTACTGGGAAGTTCGGAAATATCTGCCCCGTGAAACGCAGAATTACGTCCCACGGTATATCGCGGCTTCCATCATCGCACTCGATCAGGAGGAGTACGACTTTTCCGACGTGGTGATGCAGCGGCCGCTTTCCTACGAAACCGTTGTCGTCGACAAGCCTTACCACCTCAAGGACCTGGCGGCCTGCGTCGGCCTCAGTCTCGAGGAATTCCAGCTGTACAATCCAACGCTGCTGCAGCCGATCACACCGCCGAAACCCTTTACACTGCACATTCCGAAGGGGCGGTCGCAGACCTTCGCTTCCAATCTCGTCAACTGCTCGGTACGCCGCGCCGAGGAAATCGTCATGGTGGAACACAAGGTGCGCCGCGGAGAAAGCCTGTACCGCCTCGCGAAAAAGTATAACGTCTCGGTGGGACAGATAGTCAAGGCCAACGAAATGAGCAGCGCGCGCCACCTGCGCCTCGGCGAAATCCTTCGCGTCCCGCGCAAGGAAGTCATCGACCCGTCCTCCTACGCAGTGGCGATGGATAACCTGACGAACAAGGACCAGGATCGCGATCCCACGCGCAGAACCAACGGTCGCATCAAGCGCGCCATCCGCATCGAGGAGGGAATGACGCTCGGCGGTATCGCACAGAGCTTCGACGTGACCGTCCATGACCTGATGAACTGGAATTCCATGGCCTCCGATGACAAGCTCGTGTCGGGATCCACGCTCCAGATATGGCTGCGCGAAGAGACGCTGCAGAAAAGCGACAGCATGACCGTCGAACACACGGCCCTGCTCGCGGAAGCCGTGCCCGTCGCGACGGGTGCCATCGGCAGCCGTCCCTCATCCTCGCACAGGGCGCGTCCCGAAGCGGACGCAGCCCGCGGTGAGTACACCGTTAAAAAAGGCGAGACCCTCGCGAGCATCGCCCGGACCTTCCAGGTCACCATAGAGAATCTCATGGACTGGAATGATCTCGCCTCTACCGATATCGTCTCCGGCAGTACGCTCAAGGTGCGGCAGGAAGCCGCCCGGGACGAGAAACCCGCCGCGAAACAGGAAAAACCCGCCGCGAAACAGGAAAAACCCGCCGCGAAGCAGGAGAAATCCGC
>JAVVFP010000162.1:0-6800 GCA_032250495.1 Bacteroidota bacterium
CCGCGGAGACGCAGGCGAAAGAAGAGTTCGTCCGGCGATGGACGCAGGAGCTGTCCCCCGCCACCGTGTGGGACCTCGGCAGCAACACCGGCCGCTACGCGCGCATCGCCGCGGAAAGCGGAGCGCAGACGCTGGCCATGGATGCCGACGACACCGTGGTCGACGCCATGTACGACGAACTGAATACCGCCGGCGCGACGAACATCACCCCCCTCGTGATGAACCTCGCCGATCCCTCCCCCGCGCTGGGATGGGCGCATGAGGAAAGACCCTCACTCGCCGACCGCGGTCCCGCCGACCTCGTACTCTGCCTCGGCCTCGTCCACCACCTCCGCTACACGCACATGCTGCCCCTCGAAAAGCAGCTCTCCTTCCTCGCCCGCATCGCGCGGCACGTGATACTCGAATGGATTCCACCCGAAGACCCCAACGTCCGCACCCTCGCCGTGGGCAGCCGCGCCACCTTCCCTTACTCCCGCGACCTCCTCATATCCGCCATCACCCCGCATTTCCAGCTCCGCGAGACCAGAGTCCTCGGTCCGAGCGGGAGGGAAGTGCTGTTCCTCTCCCGCGGAGGGGAGTGATGAAGCGTGGCTTCGCATGGCTGTTTCTGTTCCTGCTTCCCCCGCTGCTCGCAGCGCTGGCGCTCGTCTTTCTGTTGATCGATGGCGGTGTATCCTTCACCACGGACTCCTTCAGTTACATGGCCATCGCACGCTATTTCGCGGACAGCGCGGCCTATGTCGATTACCTGGACATCCCTGTCGCGCTGTGGCCCCCGCTGCTGCCGGCACTCCTGGCACTCCTGCATATGCTCGGCATCTCCGATCCCGATGTCCTTGCCGCGCTGCTGAATCCCGCCTGCTACCTTGTGAGCCTCGGATCGATGATATGGCTGCTCGGGCGTGCGATGGAGAAGCAGGACCGCCGTCACCTGCCGTGGATAGCCGTCGCCGTGGTACTGCTCTCCTGGCCGTTGTTCAAAATTTCGCTCTGGATGCTGTCGGAGCCGTTATTCGTTGCGACGGTATCCGTTTTCTTCGTGGCGGCGTTTCACTACCATGAGAAGCAGAGCAGGGGACCTCTGCTGCTGATGGGACTCGCCGCGGCGCTGGCCGTAATGACACGCTATTCGGGAGTCACCGTCATCGCCACGGGTATCGTGTTCATTGCGCTGAGTTCCGCCGTCCTGCGCAGGAAAATGCTGCATACGTTGCTGTTCGCCTGCTTGTCCCTGCTCCCTCTTCTGCTCTGGCTGCTTCGCAATTACGCACAGCACGGGCGGCTCACCGGTCCGCGCCTGCCCTCAACCCTCTCGCTGTCCGACGCCGTCGTGGATCTTTTCGAGGCGACGCTTCGATGGTATCTTCCGGGCAGCGTGATGAGTCCATCATTGCTGGACTTCCTGCTCCTCCTCTTTGTCCTCGGTTGGATATGGATGCTCCGGCAGCAGCGTTTCCGTACGCATGCGGCGAGCCATATCGTGGTGCTGCTCGCCATATTCGTGCTTCTATTCTCCGTCTTCATGATTGCAACGTCCACCACCGTACGAATGGACAGGCTCGGCACGAGACTGCTCCTGCCGCTTTCGCTTCCGCTGTCCTTGCTGCTCGTGCTCTGGATACGCTGGACGCTCAGCCTCCTCCCCCTGCACCGCTTCCTGCGCACAGGTTTTGTCGTCGCGGCGTTGCTGGTGATATCATACATCCCGTACCATCGACTTTCCGGAATGCGGGATTACCGGGCGGAGGGATGGACCGCCACAGAGTGGCGTGAAAATGCGCTGCTTCCACGCGCCGGGGAAATACTCTCCACCCGGCCGGACGCGTATGTGCTTTCGAACCTGCCCTTTGTGCTGTCGTGGTATACCGATGTGCGTGTGCGACGATCACTGGTGGTTCCGGACGGTGATCACGCCGATCCCGCAGCACATGCGACGCAGCTCCACCATTTTCGCGAACTGCTGGGAGAGGGACGCCCCGTCTGCCTCGTCTGGTTCAACTGGGAGGGCTACGGCAACGTACTGCCGCCCGTCCGCCTCGCGCACTATTTCGAGCTCGACACCCTGCTCGCGATGGAAGAGGGCTATGTCCTCGAACTCAGGGAGTCCCAGGTCGGTGAAACATTTCCGAATGAGACGATGAAATGAAACACTGCTACGCGCTGCTCCTTCCCATACTCATCTCCCTGATCGTTCCTTTGCACGTCATGGCGGAGAACCCGGGCTACGCATTCTTCGAGGATTTTGTCGACGTCGCCGCGTGGTTCGTCCTGATCGCCGTCGTCGCGTTGCTGGTCGGACTCGCTGCCTGGCGGGACACGCAGAGAGCCGGCGTCTTCGCTGCGGGAATGACACTGCTGCTGACAGCGAACATGCTTTTTCGACTGCCGCTGCTCTGGCTCGGCCTGAGCGCGGAGGAGACGCAGCGCCTGCTGGTGCAGGTGCCGCTGCATATCGGCTGGACGGTACTCCTGGCCTACATCGTCACCAGGGTCGACAACCTGGGCAGTATCGTGCAGGGCACACTCCTGGCAGTCGCCGTGTTCCTCAGCTATGATGCGGGACGCATGATCCTCGCAGGACAGGCGGTCGACTACCGGGACGAAAGCCCCCTGCAGGTCACCTTGCCCGCCGCAGGGGAGGGCACTGCGCGGTCCATCGCAACCGACACCATACGCAGCAGACCGGACATCTTCGTCATCGTGCTCGACGGCTACGGTAGGCAGGATGTGCTTCGTGAGTTGTATGGGGTGGACAACAGCGAATTCATCGACTTCCTTCGTGAGAACGGTTTTTTCGTCGCGGACCGCAGCTGTGCGAATTACTCTCAGACCCCGCTGGCCCTTTTCACGCTGCTCGGCATGCGTTATGTCGATACGGTACGACTCAGCGGTATGGATGGTGCAAGAATTCGGCACGTGTTTCGCTCGCGCCTTCTGTCTGAAACGGTACCTACTGCTCTTCGTTCTGTCGGTTATCGTCGGTTCGTTGATCAGACGTGGTGCGACCTGTTTGATCAGTCGGTCGAGGGATACGAAGTGCTGGCAAGTAATGAGTTTCCGGTATACAGGAATATCGTCCTGCGGCTCACTGGCAAATCCCTGCTCGATAAGCTTCGCAGGATTGCGGGACAGGATGAGGTCCTCAGCGAAGGTCAGCGCCTGCGGGACCGTATGCTCCGCCAGATGGGGCAGGTGCATCTCTACGCCGCGTTCGACAGCCCGGTATTCGTTTTCATGCACATACTCAGTCCGCACCCGCCCTTTCTTTTCGGAAGCATCAACAGCCGGCATCTCGATGAGACGTCGTTTTCCTTCGGGGACGGATCACATTACAAGAATAACAGCGGCGCAAGCACGGAAGAGTATCGCGTGGAGTATGCCGCCCAGGTCGAAGCGCTCACCGTACATGTGCGGCGCATGATCGCCCGCATCGTCGCTGCGGAACCCGGCGCGATCGTCGTACTCCTTTCAGATCACGGCCCCGGGTCAGAACTGGATTTCGAGAGCCTGGAAAACACCCGCCTCGAGGAGCGCTTTCCCATACTCCATGCCATCCGCGTGCCGGGAGCGGATTCGACGCTGTTCTATTCCGGTATCACACCGGTCAACACCTTCCGCCGCATTTTCCATCATCTCTTTGCTGCAGACAGCACGACGCTGCCTGACCGCAGCTATTATACCACCTGGAATGACATGTTTCCCTTTATTGATGTAACTGAGGCCGTACGCCGTGAGCCGTTATTCAAATAGCTTGTCCCCGCGCGTGTATCGCTGGCTGAAAAGCGCCTGGTTCGCTCCCCTGCTGCTGCTTGCGGCTGTCCTTGTTGTTTACCTGCCGCATTTGCTGGCGCATCCGGACTTTTCATTTGACGACTACTACCTGCTTTCGCTGGTGGCGGACGGGTCGCTGCCCCATCCATTCGAGGGCTTTGTGTACAAGTACCATGCCGCCATGCGCCCGTTGGCCATGCTGTCGCTGCTGGTGGACAATGTCCTGTTCGGTACTGACAGCCCGGGGTATTACGCGACCAACCTGCTGATATTCTGGCTCATGGTCGTGGCGGCCTATTTTGTCTTCAGGCGGGTGCTGGCAGATTTCTTCGCGCACGAGGGGAATGCGCTGCCACTTGCGCTGGCGCTCGTTCTCGCCGTGCATGCCGACGTATTCTACAGCGCGGTGTGGATTTCGAATCGCACGGAGTCACTGATGGTGCTGTTCACACTGCTCAGCGTGCTCGCGGTCCTGCGCTATTTTTCGACCCTGCTCAGACGCTGGCTCGGCCTGGCGGTGCTGCTGTTTGTTGTCGCCCTGGCGGCGAAGGCGCAGGTGGGATTCATGCCGCTTCTGGTGCTCTTCATCGGTTGGCTGGTGCACAGACGCGACGAATCGCGTCTGACGACGGGAAAACTGCTCGCCGCGAGTGTTCCCTTCTTCCTCGTCAGTGCCGCGTACGTGCTGCTCGTCCGCTACTACGATCCGGCCCTTACCGTGATACACTGGGAGTACATGCCCCGGAAGGTATTGACCGCCGTGGGCATTCTGCTCATTTCCCTGCATCCCGTTGCCGCGGAGCCGATTTACACCTTCTTCGTCGGCAACAGGATGGTGGCAGTGGTCGCTTTTGCCGTGCTGCTCTCGCTGGGACTGTTGCTGTGGCGTCGCATCAGGCCGCAGGACCGTAGGGCCCTTGCGGGCTTTGTCCTGCTCTATGTGATACTGCTCTACCCGCGCATCATGTATCACGCCTCCCCGCGCATCAACACCATGCAGGTGCTGTTCGTGCTGCTTTTCCTTGGCTGGCTCGCCACACGCCTGCGTCCGCGGCTCGCGTGGTCGATGCTGGGACTCTTTTTCCTCGTGCATTTCGCCGGCACGCTCGCCGTGCAGCTGCCGCACTGGTATTACACTGCGGACAACGACCGCTACCGCAACATCCTTCAGGCGGAGGGCGACACGCCCGCACGCTATTACGAACTCGTCGCCTGGCAGCATTACGATCCCTACGCCATGCATTTTTTCCGCACGGGACGTTTCGGCAGGGACAGCAGATGGATGAATTCCCCGGTGCGCCTGGAGCTGGCCTACGGACATCGCGGTTTCACCTATGATATCACGCAAACCGACAGCAGCATCACATTCGAGTCTGACGATCCTCGCGTGTACTTTGCGCATGACACGACGAAAATCTATTACCCGGGTTTTCGATTCGACTGGCAGCGCGAGGAACAGCCCATGCGCTACATGAAAGTCACGGTGTCTTGGGACTCGCTGCCACGGGATCTGCAGTATTACGCGGAACGCAATTACCGGTTGGAGAAGCTGCGGTGGGAGTGAGCGGGTCCGACACACGCATCCTCACGAAAACCAGTTCCGTGTCGGATGCAGCACGGATGTACCGTACAGCTGCCCTGCTGGCCATACTGCATGCCGGCTTTTCCATAATCCTCTGGAAGCTCGGCCTCCTGCGCTGCTACGGTCGATGGAGTGATTTCTGGCAGATTCTCGATTACCGCTTTCTCCAGGATGACCTGCTGCAGAATCTCTGGTATCTGCACGGACAGCCGCCGCTTTATAATCTCTATCTCGGTACACTGTTCCAGGTCTTTTCTCCCGATGTGCGGATTTATGTGGGCGCCAACATCGTCCTCGCGGCGTCCACTGTTGCGATGGTGTACGTACTGGCTCGATGGATGGAAATCGGCACCGTGATGCGCCGGGTGTTGATGTTGGTCGTCATTCTCCATCCCGCGCTGTACGTGTACGAGCACTATGAGCTGTACAGTGTTTTCACGGCCTTTCTCATCGTGCTTTCAATCACCGCGCTCGCATGGTGGAGCCGAAGCCAGAGCCGTTCCGCGCTTTTTCTTTCCCTTCTTGGCCTGGCACTTTTAATCGGCAGCAGAAGCATGTACCAGCTACCGCTGCTGCTTTTACCCTTGAGTGTGCTGCTGCTTCAACCTGCCGCAAAGACACGGCGCCTGACCCTGGTCGCGTGCGCACTCGCATGTGTCGTCGTTTCGGGGCTGTATGTCAAGAACAGCTTGCAGTTCGGATTCTTCGGAACCTCGAGCTGGTATGGCATCAGCATGTACAAAGTCGTCAACGGCGGCTATCATACAGAAGCGAAGGATATGCAGGCCGCAGAACACTGTGTCACGGCACATGCGGCATTTTCCAGGCCGTCAGTGTACCGGTCGTGCGGTTTTTCGGAAGAAACTGCGATTCCCGTTTTGAATCAGGATGACCAGAACAATGTCAACGTTCCCGACATCAGCAGAGCATATTTTTCTGCCGCGAAATCGCGTGTGCTTGCAGATCCCGCAGCAGCCCTCGTTCACGTCGGGGAAATGGCCGTACTCTGGTTCATGCCGTCCTCCTTGCCGCAGTCCTGGGCCCCGGAACCATGGAAAAGTCCGGCCTTCTCCGCGTATGAAGCACGGTTCTACGGTGTTCTTGGAGGTCGATACCTTCTCAAGCCGTTCGGTGTGCATTCGTATTTGATGCTGTCCTATCTCATCGTGGTGCTGCTTTTTTTGTATCGTGTGACTGGCATCGTGCGCAGATGGCGGTCGGGCAGGATCACCGAAAAGGAGTTCATCATTCTTCTCGCAGTATTTCTGGTGGGATACAACTTCGTTATTTCAAGCATTGGTGAGTACGGGGAGAACAACCGGTTCAAGTTCGATGTGGAGTTCCTTTTCCTGCTTGTCGCTTTCGAGAGCATCGAGTATGGTTGGAACGAATTGAAATCGCAATTGCATCGGAGGTCTGCGCCTTGAAACGTGAAGGGCTTTCC
>JAVVFP010000163.1:0-6792 GCA_032250495.1 Bacteroidota bacterium
GGAGCATGACCTGCGCCCGTGCGATCAGCAGCAGCCCCGAGGCGTACTCCGGGTGATGGCGCAGGCCCTGCAGGCAGACCTTCAGGGCCTGGGCGGGACGGTTGCCGCCGAGATGCGCGGAGGCGAGACGCGTGAACAGCGGCGACGCCGGGTGCGCTGCCATGTGCCGCTCGAGCGCCGCTACGTCGCTGAGTATGCCGTCATGTGTCGAATTCTGCATAGCGTACCACGGTTGGAATTGAACGCATTTCGCCACGGCAACCCGGGCCGCCGTGGCGAAATGCGCATGTCACGATTTGAACGGTTTCAAACGACGATTCTCTTTCCTCCTGCGTCCTACATGCCCTGCGGGGACAGTGCGTGACGGATGGAGAGATAGCCCACCAGTCCGAAGCCCAGGAAAAAGAGCAGCTGGAAAGGCAGGGCCGCGATTTCCAGAAACCAGAGTGAGGCCAACACGCCGACCGAACAGTAGATCGCGAGGGTGATTTCGAACATCACCGAGTAGGGAATCTTCGTCGATGCGCGGTATTTCTTGTTTTTCCACGTGTCCTTCTCGGTCTCGATGCGGAATTTCGGTGTCCGTATGAAGGCACTCTTCTTGTTGAACAGTCCCTCCAGCACCGCGCGCGTATTATTGACGGAAAAGCCCATACTGCCCGACATGAAAAGCGGGAAGAGGAAAATGCGCTTCTTCCAGTCCGGGTACACGTCCTTCTGCGAATACAGATAGAAGAGAAAGGAACTGATGAACGCGAGGACGAAAATCGACATGAAGGCGAAAAAAGTCTCGTAGCGGCCGGTGGCCTTGATGAAAACCAGCGGCACGTTGAGTATGCCCGTCAGCAGGATGAACGGGAAGACGAGGTTGTTGGTCAGGTGTACGGTGGACTGCAGTTTGACGCGCAGGGGGAGTTTGGACTTCCATACGCGCGGCAGGATCTTCTTCGAGGTTTCGATCGCACCCTTGGTCCAGCGGAACTGCTGCGACTTGAGCGCATTGATCTCCGAGGGCAGCTCGGCGGGGGAAGTCACATCGTTGAGAAACACGAAGTTCCAGCCCTTGAGCTGGGCCCGGTAACTGAGATCGAGGTCCTCGGTCAGCGTGTCATCTTCCCAGTTCCCGGCGTCCTCGATGCAGCTGCGGCGCCAGATGCCTGCAGTGCCGTTGAAGTTGATGAAGAAACCGGACTTGTTGCGCACCTGCTGTTCGATGACGAAATGGCCGTCCAGCGCGATGCCCTGGGCCCGGGTCAGCAGGGAAAACTCGTTGTTGAGATGCTCCCAACGCGTCTGCACCATGCCGACACGCTCGTTGGTGAAGTGCTTGAGCGTGTCGAGAAGAAAGTTGGGCCTGGGAACAAAATCGGCATCGAAAATCGCAATGAATTCACCTTTGGCGACGGCCATGCCCTGGCGAAGGGCCCCGGCCTTGAAACCGACTCTGTTCTCACGCCGAACCTGGACGATGTCATAACCTTCCGCCTGCTTGCGGGCCACGGCGGCGGCGACGAGTTCGACCGTTTCGTCGTTGGAGTCATCGAGAACCTGAATTTCAAGCTTTTCCCTGGGGTAGTCGAGGGCGCATACGGCGTCAATAAGCCGTTCCACGACATACAGCTCGTTGTACACCGGGAGCTGAACGGTCACTGCGGGCAACTCGTCCATGACCGTCCTCCCCACCGGACGCTTGTCCCTGTTCTTGAAATAATAGAAGATCATCACGAAACCGTGCGATCCGAACAGGAACAGGATGCTCAGCGAGAATACGTATGCACCCAGTATAAATTGTTCCATAGTTAAGGTATTACCTCACGCGTGTGAAAAGGAAACACAAATTTACCACGCGGAAACGGTTTCCAGCAAGATATCATCGGTAATGTTTTCAATGGCTTGCTGCAGCCCGCTTTCGCGCCCGGACTGTCCCGCCGAGGCGGCATAGTCGCCGGTGGCGGAGAAGTCCTTTCTCCAGACCTCCTTGTTCTGTACGTGATCAATCAGCGTGACTCGGGCTTTGAGACTGAGCTGCAGGCGGGACGCTTGCGTTCCTTCGCCTACGGCTATGGGTTGATCCGCAATGACGGATGTGATGGCACCCTTGAGTTCGACGTTCGCCGACTGACGGTCCGCCATCTGCAGGGTGTTGTCCTGCTGAAACTTCTGTGTCAGGATGTTGGTCACATCCTCGCGCAGCGACGGCTGGCCGAATCCGCTGTCGTCGTCAAACAACGGGATCGCAATCGTTTTCCAGTGCGCCGGAACGGAGGCTCCCGTAAAGGAATAGGCGCATCCACCCAGGACAGCGGCACTGAATATAATGAGACTAAGATACAAGTAAATCTGAAACGAACGCAACCTGTTCATGAGAGACCGTAATCTTTGATTTTTCTGTACAATGTTCGCTCACTTATGTCCAGGGCGTCCGCGGCGAGGCGCCGATTGCCGTTGAAGCGCTCGAGCGTGTGGGCGATGAGCGTCTCCTCCATGCTGCGCAGGGTCTGTTCTTCCAGGCGCAGCTCTTCCTCGCCCTTCTCCTCCCGCGGGGGAAGGGAGAGGGGCCGCTGGCGGCGGAGATCTTCGAGCAGGCGGTGCAGTTCCTCGATATCGTTTTTCAGCTCGACCAGCATGCGGAAAATCAGTTCCCGTTCGGCCTGTTCGCTGGACTTGCCCAGGTGCACGGGCAGGGCGCGGTCGTCGAGGGGTTCTTCGAGGGCGTGGATGTATTTCGAGATGATGCGATCGTCGACGACATTGCCGCGTTCGAGCACGCTGATGCTCTCGATGACATTGCGCAGTTCCCGCACGTTACCCGGCCAATTGTGGCGGATGAGCGCGTCCATACCGTCGTCGGTGATCATGATGTCACGTCCCGCGTCGTTCATTTCCGCCAGGAAGACCTCGACCAGCGGCGGGATGTCCCCGCGGCGGTTGCGCAGGGGTGGCAGGCGCAGGTTGACCGATCGCAGGCGGAAGAACAGGTCCCTGCGAAAGCGCTTGGCGCGCACTTCCTCCTCGAGGTTCTTGTTAGTGGCGGCGATGACGCGGACGTCGACGCGTCTGGGTTCGGAGGAGCCGACGCGCATGAACTCTCCACTTTCGAGCACGCGCAGCAGTTTGACCTGCGTGGAGATGGGGGTGTCGCCGATTTCGTCGAGAAAGATCGTACCGCCGTCGGCCAGTTCGAAATAGCCTTTGCGCGCTTCCACCGCACCGGTGAACGAGCCCTTCTCATGTCCGAAGAGCTCACTTTCGAGAATGCCTTCCGGTATGGCGCCGCAGTTGACGGGAATGAATTTCCGCTGGCTGCGGTGGCTGCCGTGGTGTATGGCCTTGGCGATGACTTCCTTCCCCGTGCCGCTTTCCCCGGTGACGAGCACCGTGATGTCCGTCGGCGCCACCTGCATGATGGTTTCGACCACTTCACGGATTTCCACGGATTTCCCCACGATACCGTGGCGGCGCTGGAAGGTGAGTCGATCACCGGCCGATATGCTGGACGCTCCTCCGCTTACTTCCATGTTTCTTCCCGCTTCAGTTCCAACGACATGCCGTCATATGCAAAGCGGATGCGCTGACCGTAGCGGTCGGCGACGTCCGCGGCCGTGCGTGCGAGCTCTTTTTCGAGTTCGGGTGGAATATGGGTGCAGACAATGCGCAGGGACGGGTACTCGTCCGCCAGGTCGGTGATTTCCGTCATCGGCACATGTGTTGCGTCGACGACCAGCAGGTCGCTTCGGCCCGCGTGCACGGCGACATCGGCGATGCCCGCGATGTCGGAGCTGACGAGCAGGCTCTCGTCCCCGTATTCGAAGCGCAGGGAGAAGCACTGCGCCGGGATGCCGTGCCGGGCGGCCAGGTCGCGGACGCGGTCGAGGTGGCGATTTGGTATCGGCAGCATCCGGAGGCGTCCTTCCGCGAAGCGGCGTTCCTCGAGGGGATGCAGGTGCAGGGGATAGGACCATTTTTCCGGGAGGACGTACATGCCCGTCAGCCATGCGCGAAACCAGTCCTCCCTTCCGGGAGGCACAAGGATGTCGAGCGGCGCCTGCCGTCCGGCCAGGTGCAGACCCTGCAGCAGCATGGGCAGACCGGAGACATGGTCCGCGTGCGTATGCGTGATGCAGACTGCGGTCAGGCTGTCGGGTGCGATCGCCGCCTCGCGCAGCGCGGCGCTGACGCCCTCGCCCGCGTCGAGCAGCAGCATGGTGGCGTCCGCTTCGAGCAGGGCGGCGCTGTGCCGCCTTCCCGCGGCGGGGATGCCCGATGCCGTGCCTGTCAGTGTAAGTTTCATGCCTTTCCTTGTCAGCGCCTGACCACCAGTGCGTCGAGGCCCTGCTGTTCCTTGAGCTTGCGTGCGAAATTCTGCGCCTGCCCGTATGCGGGAAATATTCCCAGCCACACGGCATACACGGTTTTTCCGCGGACGGTTTTCTCGCGGAGATAGGCCGTGTAGCCTTTCGCCTTCAGCTCCTCGATGCGGCGTCGCGCATCCTTCTCCTTCGAATACGCGCCGACCTGCACGGAATACTGTTTTTCCCCGTCCGCTTCCGCGCTTGCGGCCGCGGCAGCGGCCGAGGCGTACGGGGAACGCGGGAATTCCCTGTCCATGCGCTCCTGGTAGGTCCGCGCCGTACGGTAGGCGCCCACGGCATAGCTGTACTGGTAGAGGCGGTGCAGCGCATCGTCGGCCCAGGAGCTGCCCGCATGCTCATCGACAATGCGCTGATAGATGTCGAGCGCCTTTTCCGCGTTTTCCTCGCAGATCGCCTCGAGGAAAAGCACCCCGGCCTTGTCGGCGTGGGTTTTCCGGAGTGACGGCAGGAGGCGGGCGACTTCCTCCCGCTCCCCGGCGCGGACGCGATGCAGCAGCGCCTCGATGTCGCGTCCCGCCTGCGCCCGCAACACGGCGGGCATGGCCGCGGGAAGCAGCAGCACGGTGAGGAGAAAAGCGTACACGTATCGCATGGTGATGTTCGCTGGTCCGTAATACGGGATCAGGCGGCTTCCATCCGGGTGTTTTCCACCGGCGTACCGAACAGCGTTGCCGAAGTCGCGCTGGTGATGCGCACCTGCAGCGTCTGGCCCGGCGCATAATCGGCACGCGGGACGATGACCGTTTTGTTCGTCCCTGTGCGTCCCATCCATTCGCTGTCGGAGCGCTTGCTGGGACCTTCGAGCATGATGGTGTCCGTTCTGCCCACCTGTCCGCTGTTGATGTCGAAAGAGATGCGTCGCTGCAGCTCGATGATTTCCTCCAGCCGCCGACCCTTCACCTCGTCGGGTACCGTATCGCCCATTTTCCAGGCGCGCGTTTTCTCTCGTGGAGAATACTTGAACATGAAGGCACCGTCGAAACGCACCTCCTCGAGCAGGGAGAGCGTCTGCCGGTGATCTTCCTCGGTTTCGTCCGGGAAGCCGGCGATGACGTCGGTCGACAGCGCGACATCGGGCACGGCGGCGCGGATTTTTCGCACCAGGTCGAGATAATGCGCGCGCGTGTAGGTGCGGTTCATGGCCTCGAGCACGGTGTTGGAGCCGGATTGGAAGGGCAGGTGGATGTAGTTGCAGATGTTTTCCCGCGCGGCGATGGCCGCGATGAGGCGATCGGACATATCCTGCGGGTGGGACGTGGTAAAGCGCACGCGCAGGGCCGGATCGATATCCGCGACCGCGCGCAGGAGGTCCGCGAAATCACGCTCTTCGTCCATGTACGAGTTCACGTTCTGTCCCAGCAGCGTCACTTCGCGAAAGCCCTTCGCAACGAGATCGCGCACTTCGCCCACGACGCCGTCGAGGGAACGGCTGCGCTCTCGTCCCCTCGTGAAAGGAACAACGCAGAACGTGCAGAACTTGTCGCAGCCGCGCATTACCGCCACCCAGGCGCTGATGCCCTCGGTGCGCAGTGGCACGATATCGTCGTAGGTCTCGACGCGCGAGAGCTGCGTGCGAATACCTTTTTCACCCTCGAAGGCCCCGTCGATCAGCGCGGGCAGCCGGCGGTACTCGTCCGGTCCGCACACGATGTCCACTCCGTTGTTCTTCTCGAGCAGGTCGCTGCGCAGGCGCTCGGCCATGCAGCCGAGAATGCCGATGACCAGGTGCGGATTGCGTTTTTTCAGGTGCTGGAAATTCGAGAGCCGGCCGTAGATGCGCTGTTCCGCGTTATCACGGATCGCGCAGGTGTTCATGAAAATCGCGTCCGCGGTCTCGAGATCGGATGACAGTTCGTAGCCCTGCTCACGAAGAATGCCGTTCACGATTTCCGTGTCGGCGAAATTCATCTGGCAGCCGTAGGTTTCTATGTATATGGATCGGAGCATGTCTCTCGTATGTCAAAATGGCAGTGATTTCCACATGAAAAATTTATAGATTAGTAAGATAGATCGCCAGATTGGCAGAATCAATAGACTCATAAGTACTCCCTCCGGGGACTCCCTCCGGGGAAAATGGTCCTGGCGCAGAAAAAAAACTGTCCCGCGCAAGCGGGACAGGAAGTAAGGCAGTCGATGTCGGCTTCTGCGATTATTTCTTTTTCTTCGCGGGAGCCTTCTTGGCGGCTTTTTTCGCTGGCGCCTGCTTTGCCGCGGTTTTCTTCGCCGGAGCCTGTTCCATAGAACCGGTCAGAAGCGTGCGGTAGCGGATGGGCATTTCCTTCGCGAGTTCGAAAATGTTCTTACTGTTGACGAGCTCACGAATTTCCTCGCGAATGCGCTTCCATTCCTGGTGAAACGGACAGGCATTCTCCTCGCTGCACGGACTGAACCCGGCGAGGCACATGTCGAAATTCATCGG
>JAVVFP010000164.1:0-6773 GCA_032250495.1 Bacteroidota bacterium
CATGGCAGCAGAACCGGTCCCACGGGAGACGCTGCCATCAGCGCTTTCTGCTGCGGCGGGGGAATGCTGCTGCGCGGGCTCCTTTTTCTCGGACCCGCATGCGGTCATCATGGTGAGGAGGAAGAGCGGGAGGAAGAAAATGACACGCATCAGGGATTCACTTCGTTGTTGAGAATGATGGACTTGCGGATCGTCTCGAAGGTCTGCTCGAAGCGGGAATACGCGGTCTCATTGGCCACCAGCGTGAGGAAGGCGACGCGCCTGCCTGTCCCCGCAGCTGCGAGTATTTGCAGTGTACCCTGCATCGGGATCGGCTGTTCCGTGGAGACAGGGGATTCACTCCGCCTCGACAAGGCCGTGCTGCTGTCGATCACGGCTGCGAGCGCCTCTGCAGTATCCGCGGGTGGCAGGACGGCGATACGGATGATGGCGGCAGGCTCAAGACTGGCGGGATCGATGTACTGCAGCTCGAGACCGCGCCGCGCGGGAAATGTCTTCGGATCGACCACGACCCCAGAAGTGATATCCCAGGTCATCGGGTAATCAAAGGTAATACCCATCGAGTCCGACTGGAAGGTGGCCATTCCCTCCTCACGCAGGCGTGTGAGGAAGTTTTTTTCTTTCTGCCACCATGAAGATTCATAATTGCCCGATTCCGCGAACGGCACCTTCCAGTTCCCGTTTTCCCGCTGAAGGAAGAAGGAACTCACGCTTTCAAAGGTATTCTGATGCCGGTGCACGAGGAAGCTTGCAGTTACCACGGCGCGCAACGAATCACGGATATCAATATCCAGTATGTCAAATCGGGAGAATTCGTATATAAACGGGGCTCGGCCGCCTGCTTCCTGCCGTGCGACCCAGTCAGCGAACGCGTCGGCGCTGCCGACTCCCGCGTTTGCCAGCCTCCGCACACTCGTGGCACTGAGGAGTGAAAATGGTTTCCCGGTCTCGCGTGGACGCTCGAACAGGGTTACCCAGTCGCGGAACGTCTCGCGGGCCTCGCGGTACCGCTGCAGCTCGGAAGGAACGAAGTTCGGTTCACCGGTTTCCTCCTTCGGGATTTCCTTTTTTCCGTCGCCGCATGAGAGAAGGGGGAGCAGCAGCAGGGGAAACAGGAGAGCGGTCAGTCCGCGTCGGCATCGGATTCGTGTGGTCTTTTTCATATCCCTGAAAGATACGGAAAACGGCACTGCGGAGAAATATCACGCAGGACGGGCAGCCTGCGGCTGCGGAAGGTCACGACCGGAGCGATTATGGACGTACTAAGCCGCGCAATATCATGCATTTTCGTCCCTTCGCGGCGGCGGGTCTCCTTGACTTTATTTCATACCGGCCCTAACTTTGAGTTTACTTTGAAGTAAACGTATTCACATCAGTATCAGTACACAGGTTTTATGGGTTCAACGACGGATTTTCGAAACGGATTGATCATCCGCTTCAACGGCGAATTGCATCAAATCGTCGAATGGAGACATCACAAAC
Organism: Bacteroidota bacterium; assembly: GCA_032250495.1. Classification (GTDB taxonomy): domain Bacteria; phylum Bacteroidota; class Ignavibacteria; order SZUA-365; family SZUA-365; genus BM516. The sequence goes on from JAVVFP010000164.1 coordinate 1,483, forward strand.
CCGGCAAGGGCGGCGCCATGGTGCAGACCAAGCTGCGAAACATGCGGACCGGATCCAGCTTCGAACAGAGGTTCCGTCCGAGCGAGAACGTGGACATCGTGCGCGTTGAGCGGCGGAAATTCCAGTATCTTTATCCTGAAGGCGAATATCTCTGCTTCATGGACCAGGAGAACTACGAACAGATCCATGTCTCGAAGGATAATTTCGGTGATTCCGTACGCTTTCTCAAAGAGGGCGAAGTGTGCGAAATCCTCATGGACGGTGATACCGCCATATCGGGTGAACTGCCGATCACGGTGGAACTCGAAGTGACGGAAACCGAACCGGGTGTACGCGGCGATACCGCGCAGGGAGGCAGCAAGCGCGCCGTCGTGGAAACCGGCGCGGTGGTCAACGTCCCGCTGTTCATCGAACAGGGTGAGGTGTTGAAAATCGATACGCGCTCAGGCGAGTATCTCGAACGCGTCAAGTAGGACGGTAAATTCTCATTTTTTCCGGAGCCGCAATGGACGTACAGCTAATACGAAAACTTGTAAAGATCGTCACGGACAGCCAGATCGCAGAGCTTGAAATCGAGGAAGAGGGGATACGCCTTCGCGTAACTCGCACCCACTACAGTGAAGCTCCCATCACGCAGCTCACTCCGGCAGTTCAGGCCGCCGCCGTCCCTCCGGCAGTCACGGCTGCGACCGCGGCACCGGAAACCGCTGATTCCGCGGGCACCGCCCCGCCGGAGACTTCCGTGCAGGGACACGAGGTCCGCAGTCCCATCGTCGGCACCTTCTACCGCGCACCTTCTCCCGATTCCGATCCCTATGTGGAGGTGGGGCAGTCGGTGAGCAGCGGGCAGTCGATCTGCATCATCGAGGCGATGAAAATCATGAACGAGATCGAAGCTGATGCTTCCGGCAGAATCGTCAAGATTCTCGTCGAAGACGGTCAGCCGGTCGAGTACAATCAGCCCCTGTTCATCATCGATCCTTCATAACATCAGCGCGCCGAGTACGGAGCGCCCCCGGAATCCGAGGTCACACAGTGTTTTCGAAAATCCTTATCGCCAACAGAGGCGAGATCGCCCTGCGCATCATCCGCACCTGCAAGGTGATGGGCATACGTACGGTCGCCGTGTACTCCATGGCGGATGAAGATTCGCTGCATGTTCGCTTCGCGGATGAGGCAGTATGTATCGGTCCGCCGGCCGGACGCGAAAGTTATCTTAACATTCCGCGCATCATCGCCGCAGCGGAGATCACCGGGGCGGACGCCATTCATCCCGGCTACGGGTTTCTCGCGGAGAACGCAGAGTTTTCGGAAATCTGCCGCGAATCCGGCATCAAGTTCATTGGACCCTCTCCGGATATGATCAACCGCATGGGCAACAAGTCACTCGCCAAGGCGACGGTGCGTGAGGCGGATGTTCCCACCGTGCCGGGAAGCGACGGCGTGGTGAAAAATCTCGAGCACGCCCTCCAGGTCCTCGCGACCATGGACGTCCCCGTCATCATCAAGGCCTCGGCCGGTGGTGGGGGGAAGGGCATGCGTATCGTTCGCGATCGTGCGGATTTCGAGAAGCAGTTTCGTATGGCGAAAACCGAGGCGGAATCCGCCTTCAGCAACGGGGATCTCTATATTGAAAAATACATCGAAAAACCCCGCCACGTCGAGATACAGGTCCTCGGGGATCAGCACGGCACGGTCGTGCATCTCGGGGAACGTGACTGTTCGATACAGCGTCGTCACCAGAAACTCATCGAGGAGTCCCCTTCTCCGGCGGTGACACCGGAACTGCGACAGCGCATGGGAGATGCCGCGGTCGCCGCGGCGAAAAGCATCAACTATGAGGGTGCGGGGACGATAGAGTTTCTTCTCGATGCGAAAAACGAATTCTATTTCATGGAGATGAACACGCGTATCCAGGTCGAGCACCCTGTGACCGAGGCCGTGACAGGGGTGGACCTGATCCGTGAGCAGATTCGTGCCGCTGCCGGGGAAAAACTTCCGGCGAATGGATTTCCGCTGCCGGAGGGACATGCCATCGAGTGCCGCATCAATGCGGAAGATCCGGATCATGATTTCCGTCCCTCGCCGGGACGTATCACCACGTGGCACCAGCCGAGCGGACTCGGTGTGCGGGTCGATTCACATGCGTACCAGGGATACATGATCCCCCCGCACTACGATTCGATGATAGGCAAACTGATCGTATTCGGCCTCACGCGGGACGAGGCGATCGACAGAATGCAGCAGGCGCTCGAGGAATTCGTCATAGAGGGCGTCGCCACGACAATACCGTTTCACAAGAAAGTGATGAGACATCCGAAGTTTCGGGAAGGCGATTTTGATACGCATTTCCTCGAGACATTTGAATAATCAAGACGAATAATTCCCGTGGAATTTCAAGGAGCAAGTATGAATTTTCCAGAAAATCTCAAGTACACCGAATCTCATGAATGGGTGAAAATCGACGGTGATGTCGTGACGATCGGAATCACCGAGTATGCGCAGGGCGAACTGGGTGACGTCGTATTCGTCGACATCCCCGAGGCCCGCGCAGTCAGCGCCGGTGAAACCTTCGGTTCCATCGAGGCGGTGAAAACCGTATCCGACCTGATCGCCCCGATCGCCGGAACCATCACCGAAATCAACGGCGAGCTCGAGGGGAGCCCGGAAACCGTGAACTCCGATCCGTATGGCGCCGGCTGGATGGTGAAAATGAACATCGAAGACGCGTCCGAGCTGGACGGTCTCATGGACGTCGAGAAGTACAAGGAACTGATCGGAAAGTAATCCCTTCTTTCGGACAGCTGCTGACCGGATGGACACGCGCGCTGTCCGGTCAGCATTTTTTTCATCACCAGCGGAACCCCCATGCGTCATCCCGAATGGATCTGTATCGTCGACTTCGGATCACAGTACACCCAGCTCATCGCGCGTCGTGTGCGCGAACTCGGTGTTTACTGTGAAATTCACCCGTTTCACCTCGCAATGGATGCTGTCACGGACAGGACGCCGGCGGGCATCATACTCTCCGGCGGTCCGAGCAGCGTGTACGAAGAGGACGCCCCCCGCATCTCGGAAGATGTTTTCGAACTCGGCATACCCATCCTCGGTATCTGTTATGGCCTGCAACTTATCGCCGTCCACCACGATGGGGCGGTCGATCCGGCCGCCAGGCGCGAGTACGGCAAGGCAGAACTGAAAATCGACCGTCAGGAAGATCTTTTCAAAGGTGTCTCCGCTGATTCGGTGGTCTGGATGAGTCACGGGGATTCGCTTTCCCGTATACCATCGACGTTCGAAGTCATCGCCCATACGGCCAATGCCCCGATCTGCGCCATAAGGAATACGGAGAAGAGGCATTTCGGCGTGCAGTTCCACCCCGAGGTTGTTCACTCGGCGGAAGGGAAAATCATCCTCTCGAATTTCGTGTATGAGATCTGTGGCGCGGAGGGTGGATGGAACCCGCGTTCCTTCATCGAACAGTCCATCGAGGAGATCCGTGCGACCGTGGGCGAGGAACGCGTCATCTGCGCCCTGAGCGGAGGTGTGGATTCCGCTGTCGCCGCCGTCCTCCTGCATGAGGCTATCGGTGACCAGCTCCAGTGCATCCACATCGATAACGGGGTTATGCGCAAGAACGAGAGTGCGCAGGTGGTTAAAACGTTCCGGGACCAGTTTCACATACCGCTGATTTTCGTGGATGCAACCGACCTTTTTCTCGACCGACTCACCGGTGTGATCGACCCGGAGGAGAAGCGAAAGATCATCGGGGCGACTTTCATCGAAGTATTCGAAAAGGAAGCGACCGCCTTCCGCGAGGCGGCGTTCCTGGCTCAGGGGACCCTGTATCCGGACGTGATCGAGTCGGTGCATTTCAAGGGGCCGTCCGCCACGATCAAGTCCCATCACAATGTCGGCGGATTGCCGGAGCGAATGAATTTCAAGCTCATCGAACCGTTCCGGGAGCTATTCAAGGACGAGGTCCGCAATGTCGGCCGCGAGCTCGGTATTCCCGCACATATTCTCGAGCGGCACCCGTTCCCGGGACCGGGACTGGCCATTCGCGTACTCGGTCCCATCGACAGGGATCAGCTCAACCTCCTTCGTGAAGTCGATGAAATTTTCCTCGAGGAAATCCGGACTGCGGGCGAGTACGACAACATCTGGCAGGCCTTCGCAGTGCTGCTGCCCGTAAAATCCGTCGGCGTCATGGGGGATGCACGGACATACGAGTTCACGGTCGCATTGCGTGCGGTTACAAGCCTGGACGGAATGACAGCGGACTGGGCGCGTATTCCCTACGAAGTGCTCGAACGAATTTCGAACCGCGTCATCAATGAGGTACGTGGCGTGAACCGCGTCGTTTACGACATCAGCTCGAAACCGCCGGCAACCATCGAGTGGGAATGATCGTGAATGAACACCGCGTCAATCAGCTGCTCGACGAAGCGCGCTATTACGAGGATCACGCGATGTGGCTTCATGCCGTCCAGGTGTTTCAGCGTCTGATCGATGCCTTCCCGGAACGACTCGAGTTTCGTGCCAGGCTTGGAAATGTCTATCTCGAAATGGGGAATCTGGCGGCCGCTGAACTCGTGCTCCTGCAGGCGCTTCGCAACGACGCGCAGAATCCCGACATTCTTTATTCGCTCGGAATCGCCTGCTATCAGAGTGGTGATTTCGAACGGGCGCTGTTCTACATGCAACAGCTTGCAGGGCGAAAGCTTCCGAAAGTTCATTACTCACTCGGATTGATTTTCTGGCAGCAGGGTGAACTCGCTCACGCGGAACGCCACTTCCGTCTCGCGCTCGAATATCAGCCGGACAACATCGATACCGCGCTCGCCCTCGGGGAGACCCTGCTGCGTGCAGGAAAGGCGGAGGACGCCGTAACCGTGCTCGCAACGGCCGCGGCGCGTGCACCGCGGGACGGTGGTCTGCAGCATACTCTCGGTGTCGCGCGCGTGGCGGCGGAGCAGTGGGATGAAGCGGTGCTCGCATTTCGTACCGCCATCGGACTCGATCCCGCGAACGAGGAGGCACGCATCGCTGTTGCGGGTGCCTACATGAAACTCCGCCGCTTCGATGACGCGGAGGCAGGGCTCAAGGAAGTCCTCCGCAACAATACTTCATCAGTGCGCGCGATGCTCGCGCTCGGAAAACTCGCCCTCCTGAAATCGAACAGGAAACGCGCGGAGGAGTATTTCCGCCAGGTGCTGACTATCGATCCGGACAATGAAGACGCGTTGGAACAACTCAGGTATTTCACGCCTCATGACACCTCCGCTTCG
>JAVVFP010000165.1:0-1668 GCA_032250495.1 Bacteroidota bacterium
CCGTCGTCAGCGCATCGGCCAGCAGCGGCCAGAGCCGTCGCGTGGCGTAATGCGAACGTGAGAACAGCAGGCGCAGCTTGATGCCGCCTTCGAAGATCACGCGCCAGATCGGTGAGAGTCCGAGGTTGTTCTTGGCGAAGACCTGCATGGCGCGGTAAAACTCCGCAGTGGCGTCGATGCTGCTGCGCTTCGTGCTTTCCCCGCCATAGTGAATGATTTTCGTGCTGTGCACGTAATAGAGTTTCCACCCCGCCTGCTGCGTGCGGTAGCACCAGTCGAGATCCTCGCCGTACATGAAATAGCTCTCATCGAGTCCCCCGATCCCGTCATAGACTTCCCGGCGGAGCATCATAAAGGAACCGGAAATGGCGTCGACCTCGTAGGATTCGTCCTCGCTCAGGTAGGTCAGGTTGTACCGGGCGAACAGCGGCGATCGCGGGAACAGCGAACTGAGTCCGGTCAGTTTGGTGAAGGACACCCAGGGGGAGGGAAAGCTGCGGCGGCAGGCCAGTTCCAGGCTGCCGTCGGGTTTGATGATTTTGCAGCCCGCCATGCCCACGTCCCCGTTCTCGCGGAAGAACCCGAGCATGGTGGCGATCGTGTCTTCCTGCACCAGCGTATCGGGGTTGAGCAGCAGGAGCGTACGGCCCTGCGCGCGGGCGAGTGCGAGGTTGTTGGCCCGGGCGAATCCCAGGTTGCTGTCGCTCGCGATCAGGTCGACGTCCGGGAAACGCTCACGCATCATGTCGACGGTGGCGTCGTCCGAATCGTTGTCGACGACGAAGACCTCATGTGAAATGCCTTCGAGGGCGGAATACAGCGAGTACAGGCAGCTCTCGAGGAGGTCCCGCACGTTGTAGCTGACGATGACGATGGAGATGTCCGGTCTGCTCGCCGACACCGCGATACCCGATTGATGAGAGAATGTTGACAGCCGCCGCCGGCCGGATCAGATCTGCTGGTTGATCCGGGCGAGTTCGTCGAGCGAAATAAGCGGCAGGCGGAAACGGGCGGCGAACTTTTTTTCCGTCTCCAGGGGCAGGCCGCCGGTGTCGATACCGTCGACCAGAATCTCGATTTCCCCGATGCCGTTCTGCACCTCGCGGTTGAGTCCGAGGTCGTTCTGCGCGTCCTCCTTTTTCACCAGGCGCAGGGTCCCTTCGACGTTGCGCGTGCGTGTCATGATCTCGTTTCCGTCCGAGACGCCGAAAACCCAGTAGCCGGCACTCCCGTCGTCCGGTGTATACGTGACGCGCGTCCCTGCCGAGAAGCCGGGGAAGGCCAGTGCAAGCATCTGTGTCGCGCCGCTCTCTCCGGCCGGTACGCGGATGATCAGCACGCTGCCCGGGCCCGCGACCAGTTTCATCATGCCTTTGATGCTGAAGGCCGCCTCGGCGTCGCCCGGGGCGAAGCGCGCATTTTCGACGATGTAGCCCATATCGCTTCCGATGATGTCGGCGGAGACACCGGAGGTCGCATACCCGCTCTGATCTTCGCTTTTCTGCTCCCTGGAACCGCAACCGGCGGCAACGAGCACGATGACGAGGAGGAGGAACAGCTGTTTCATCTCGTTTCCTTTCTGTGAATGGTACGGCACGCACGGAGGTACGCTGGCAACTTGCCACGCGACAGCTTCAGATGCAACCGCCAGTCCGGCTCTGCCAGTCC
>JAVVFP010000165.1:1768-6759 GCA_032250495.1 Bacteroidota bacterium
GCCAGTCCCGTCCGTGCGAGCGGATCGGTACGGCCGCAGGATGTCAGCGATGCAGTACCAGCTGACCGTTGTTGAAGATGCCGAGAGGCCTGCCTGTCAGCGTCCTGCCGTGATAGGGACTGTTTCGCGACTTGGACTGAAAACGCTGTACGTCCACGGTCCACTGCGCGGTGATATCGAGGAAACTGAAATTGGCCTTCGATCCTTCCGCGATGCGGATTTCCGGCAGCCCGAGTATGCGCCGGGGATTTGTCGAGAGCTTTTCGACCAGTTGCGGGAGCGTCAGCCAGTTCTCGAGCAGCAGCTCGGTCACGGAGAGTCCGACCGCCGTTTCGAGGCCGATGATGCCGAACGGTGCGTAGACGAATTCGACTTCCTTCTCGAAGCCCGCATGCGGTGCGTGATCGGTAGCGATGGCGTCGGCCGTACCATCCTTGAGCGCCTCTTTCATCGCGATGACATCGTCCCTGCGGCGAAGCGGGGGATTCATCTTCACATTCGAATCGTAGCCGCGCACCTCCTCGTCGGTCAGCGAGAAATGATGGGGCGCGACCTCGCTGGTGACCCGGAGTCCTCGGGACTTGGCGCTGCGCACGGCCTGTGCCGCGCCCACCGTGCTCATATGCGCGAGATGATAGCGTCCGCCGACATATTCGGTGAACATGAGATCGCGGGTCACGATGGCGTCCTCTGAAAGGCGTGAGATCGCCGGCAGTCCGAGTTCGGTCGACACGATGCTCTCGTTCATCGCGCCGCCACTGAACAGGTAGGGGTCTTCCGCGTGCTGGATGATGGGAACGTCGAACATCGAGCCGTATTCGAGGGCGGTGCGCAGGATTTTGGTGTTATGCACCGGGGATCCGTCGTCGGAGAAGCCCACGGCGCCCGCCTCGCGCAGTTCCGCCATGGGTGCGATCGCTTCGCCCTTGCGTCCCTTGGTGATGGCGGCGATGGGATAGACGTCGACCGGCAGGCCTTTCGCACGGTCGAAAATGAACGCGATCACGGCGGCGTTGTCGATCACGGGATCGGTGTTGGGCATGCATGCGGCCGCGGTGAAGCCGCCGGCGGCCGCTGCGGCCGCCCCGCTGCGGATATCTTCCTTGTGCTCGAAGCCCGGCTCGCGGAAGTGTACGTGCATGTCGCAGAGGCCGGGCACGATGTGCGCACCGCGGAGGTCGATTTCTTCCGCGCCGGCCGGGGAGAGGTTGTCGCCGATGCCGGCGATCACGTCGCCGGTCACATGAATGTCCTTCACCGTGTCGAGTCCGCTGACCGGGTCGACGATATGGGCGTTCTTGAAAACAAACGATGCCATTGATTACTCCGCTCTGGTTCCGATGAGGTAAAGGACAGCCATACGAATGGCCACGCCGTTGGTGACCTGGGGGAGGATGACGGAACCGGGTCCGTCGGCGACCTCCGACTCGATTTCGACACCACGGTTGATGGGGCCGGGATGCAGGACGGTGATGTCACGTCCGAGTTTCTCGAGCCGGCGTCGGGTGATGCCGAAGGTGTTGTGATATTCGCGGAGGGAGGGGAAGTCCGCGCCCGCGTCACGCTCGAGCTGAATGCGCAGTACGTTGATCACGTCGCTGAACTGCAGGGCCTGATCCACGTCGGTGAAGACCCGGACGCCCAGCTTCTCCAGGTCGTAGGGGAACATGCTCGGGGGGCCGCAGACCGCGACGTTCGCCCCCATGCTCAGCAGGCCGTAGATGTTGGAGCGCGCGACGCGGGAGTGCGCGATATCGCCGATGATGCAGACGTTGAGTCCTTCGAGCGTGCCGTGTTTCTGCCGGATCGTGCACATATCGAGCAGCGCCTGGGTCGGATGCTCGTGCGCCCCGTCGCCGGCGTTGATGAACCTGCTGGTGCAGCGCTCGCTGAGAAAATGTCCCGCGCCCGCCGCGCTGTGCCGCATGACGACGATATCGACTTTCATGGCCTCGATGTTGCGCGCCGTGTCGAGCAGGGTTTCGCCCTTCTTGACGCTGCTGCTCGAAGCGGCGAAGTTCACGACGTCGGCGGAAAGCCGGCGTTCGGCCAGCTCGAAGGAGATGCGCGTGCGCGTACTGTTCTCGAAGAACAGGTTGACGACGGTTTTGCCCTGCAGGGTGGGGACTTTCTTGATGGGACGCTCGAGAATCTCCAGAAAGGAGTCCGTCGAGTCGAGGATGAGATTGATATCCTCTTTCGGGACATTCTGCAGACCGAGCAGATGCGGGATGGATAGCGATGACATAATGCTCCGACTTCCTGGGAGTGTATTTATTCTTCGATGGATACCAGGTCGATGGCGTCGATGTCGTCGACCTCGCGGAGACGGACACGGATTTCCTGTCCACGGGAGGTCGTGACGTTCTTGCCGATGAAATCCGCACGTATGGGCAGTTCGCGGTGGCCGCGGTCGACCAGGACGACGAGCTGTATGCTCCGGGTCCGGCCGATGTCCATGAGCGCGTTGAGCGCGGCGCGTACGGTGCGCCCGGTGAAGAGCACATCGTCGACGAGGATGACATGCTTGTCGGCGATGTCGAAGGTGATATCGGTGACCCGCACTTCCGGTTGGCGGAGGTGCTGACGCACGTCGTCGCGGTACAGGGTGATGTCGAGGACGCCGAGATCGGGGCCCACGCCTTCGATTTCCTTTATTCTCGCGGCGAGCCGCTGCGCCACGAATTCCCCGCGCGTGCGGATGCCGATGATGGCCAGGTTCCCTATGCCCTGGTTGCGCTCGAGTATCTCGTGCGCGAGCCGGGAGAGCATGCGGTCGAACCCGTGTTCGTCGATGATGTTCTGCAGGATTTTCATGATGTTTCCGTCAATATCGATGGAATCGGGGGAAGGGAGCACAGTTGCCGGCGGACCATGTCGAGCGCGGCCTGTGCCGCGCGCTGCTTGGTACGAACGCGGTGCTCCCCGAAGTAATACGCATGCGCGAGTGTTTCCCGCGCCGTGCTGACGGCGATCCACACCAGCCCGACGGGCTTGTGCGGACTGCCACCCGAAGGTCCGGCGATGCCGGTCGTCGCAAGTCCGATGTCGACGCCCGCGCTGCGGCGCGCACCGTCGGCCATGGCGCGGGCGACTTCACCGCTCACGGCGCCGTGCGCCCGGATCAGGGCGTCGTCCACTCCGAGTAGCTCGACCTTGCTGGCGTTGCTGTAACTGATCACACCGCGCTCGAACCAGGAGGAACTGCCCGGCACGTTCGTAATCTTGTCGGTGATTACGCCGCCCGTGCAGGATTCCGCCACCGCGAGGGTCTTGTCGTGTTCGGCGAGCAGCGCGCCGACGACTTCTTCGAGCGTCTGCCTTCCCGTGCCGAAGAGGTACTCCGCCGCACGTTCCTCGACGAAGGAAACCAACTGCGCGAGCGCCGCGCGCGCTTCGTCCTCCCCTGCCGCGTGCGCCGTCAGGCGGATGCGCACCCCGGTCGGGGAAGGCAGGAAGGCCACGGCCACGTCCTCACGCAGGGTGTCGATGCCTTCCAGGCTGTCCGAGAGCGTGCTTTCAGGGATGCCCGTAGTCAGCAGCGTGGTGGAAAGGCGCGTATTGCGAAACCCTGCACGCAGCACGGGGAGCATGTGGCGTTCGTACATGCCCTGCATCTCGTACGGCACACCGGGGGCGACGAAAAAATGCTTGTCCCCGGCGGTGAAATGGTAACCCGGGGCGGTCCCCTCCGAATTCCGCATGATGCGCGCCGCCGCCGGCACCATCGCCTGGTCGCGGTTGACGTCGGTGATCGGACGCCGCCGCTCGGTGAGCATTTTCTCTACGTCCGCGAGGACGTCGGCGTCCTGCACGAGCTTCGTGTCGAAGAAATCGCAGACCGCGTCCCTGGTGACATCGTCGTGCGTGGGTCCGAGGCCCCCGGTGACGATCACCAGGTCATGCTCGTCCCAGGCACGGCGGAACGCCGCAAGCACGTCCGCATGCGCATCGCCGATGACCGTGACGCGGTGCACCGTGATGCCGAGCTGACTCAATTGTTCCCCAAGCCAGGACGCATTCGTGTTTACGACCTGGCCTATGAGCAATTCATCACCGATAGAGAGGATTTCCGCATTCATGTGGGCAACCAAATTCCGGGAAATATATCGACTCTGCCGAGCAAAACCAAAGGGAGGGCATTTTCTTGTCCCCGGTCCGGATCTCCGACATCTACGCCTTTTGTTATTTGCAAGTTAGCGCACCCGCCCCTAAATTTATGGATTGCTCGATGACGAAAAGGACGTACTACTATACGCTTATCGCAAGGAGGACCCTTTGAGAGAATTCACCCCCGACAAAATCAGGAATGTGGCGCTGATCGGCCACGGAAGCTCCGGAAAAACCATCCTCGCCGACGCCATGCTGCTGACGTCCGGAGCTGCAACACGCATCGGCAGCATCGTGGATGGCAGCACGGTTTCCGATTATCATTCCGATGAGATCGATCGCCAGATTTCCATCAACAGCACCCTGCTCTCGACGGAGTTCATGGGACACAAGCTCAACATTCTCGATACGCCGGGGTATTCCGATTTCATCGGCGACGTGATCTCGAGCCTTCGTGTCGTCGACAGTGCGCTGCTGGTGCTCAAGTCGGTCGAAGGCGTCGAGGTGGGGAGTGAACTGGTCTGGCGATACGCGGAGCAGGCCGACGTGCCGGTGGTCATCGCCGTCAACAAGATGGACAACGAGCATGCGGATTTCGATCGTGTCTACGAAGAAGCCAAGACGCGCTTCGGCAGCGACGTGGTGATCGCGCAGTTCCCGGTCAACAAGGGTCCCGGTTTCAACACCTGCATCGACATCGTGCGCAAGAAACTCATGACCTTCAGCACGGACGGTTCAGGCAAGTATACAGAATCGGAAGTGCCCGCCGAGTACACCGAGCGCATCGAGACCGAGCATCAGTCCATGCTCGAAAAAGTCGCAGAGTCGTCCGAAGAACTCCTCACCGCCTTTTTCGAAAAAGGGACGCTGTCCGACGAGGA
>JAVVFP010000166.1:0-6758 GCA_032250495.1 Bacteroidota bacterium
CGCGGAAAATCAGCGCGAGGTCGTTGTCGAGGTTGTTGGAACCGGAGCCGGAGCCGATGTACGTCGCGTTGTAAATCGTCGGCATCGCGTAGGGCGTGCCATCTTCCGGCGTGGTCCCGCCGTCCTGCTCAGCACCGCGGTTGCCCGTCTCGGCATCCTGCAGCACGAACCAGAACTGGCCCTTGCCGCGGAAGCCCTCGTCGTAGTCAAAGGCGTCGTCGCCGTTGAAGGCAGAGATGAGATACTTGGTGTTCACTGTACCGCCGAACCACTTGTAGCCGTCGTCCGCGTTGTTGACGACCTCGATGTACTCGATGGTCGTTCCACTGCCGACTGCCGCCATGGTCAGGCCGTTGATCTCGTTGCCTTCGCCGATGTTGGTACCGCCGTAACGGATGGAGACGTAACGCAGGACACCGGAATTGTCGGTGTCGTCCTCGCCGCCGTACGCGCCGCGCGGTTCGGTGGAGGGAATGCCCTCGATCTGACCGATGCCGGTTGCAGTATTGATGGTGGCCTTCCCGAGCAGAATCACCCCGCCCCAGAGACCGCGGGTGTCGAGCGGGAGATCGTTCGCATTCGCGACGTCGTCCGCCTCGGCGGTGAAGATGATCGGGGCGTTCTGCGTGCCGTTCGCGAAGATCTTGCCGCCCTGTGCGACGACGAGCGCGCTCGCGTTCTCGGCCTGTCCCGGACGACCCTTGATGACGGTGCCCGGTTCGATGGTCAGCGATTCACCGTTCTCGACGAACACAAAGCCGTTCAGAATGTAGGTATTGCTTGCCGTCCAGGTCACATCCCCGACGATGTCGGCATCGGTGATTTGAATGACTTCCGACGGAAGGTCTGCGACGATGCCGTACTGTGCGATGGCTGTCCAGCCGGTGATCCAGAGATCGGTCGGACCGAATGCGCCGCGGTACGGGACGCGGGTGTAGAACACGTCCTCGGGAGGATTGACCGCGCCGCTCAGGGCAGGACTGCCGCTCTGCGGTCGGGGATCGAGTCCCTTGTCCGTCGTGCGGCTGATACCGTGCAGCATGGGGTCGGCGATGCTGTTGCTGTTGGCGCCGAGATGCGCCTGCACAAAGTCCTGCGCGGCGATGTCGGCGATGCTGCTGCCCGCGCCGAAATTCCACCACAGGTTGTTTGCGAGCATCAGTTCACCGGCTTCGAGACGTGCGCGGGAATCCTCACCGGAGGCGAGATCCTCAACTTTGACACCGCTACCGGCAAAGTCGGTGAAAATGCTGTTGTAGTATTTGCCACCCGCGTTATCGCGGAAAATCATGGCGAGATCGTTGTCCACGTTCGTGCTGTTCATGCCGCTGCCGATGTACGTGACATTGTAGATCTGCGGCATGGCATATGGCATGCCGTCTTCCGGCGTGGTGCCACCGTCCTGCTCCGCCCCGCGGTTGCCGATTTCGTCGGACTGAATGACGAACCAGAACTGGCCAAATCCACGGAAGCCTTCGTCGTAATCGAAGGCGTCGTCGCCATTGAAGGCCGAGACCAGGTACTTCGCGTTGACCGTGCCGCCGAACCACTCAAAACCGTCGTCCTTGTTGTTGAACACTTCGACGTACTCGATGCGGGTGCCGCGGCCGACGCCGGCCATGGTCAGGCCATTAATCTCGTTGCCTTCACCGATGTCGGTGCCGCCGTAGCGGATGGACACGTAGCGAATGACGCCCGAGTTGTCTTCGTCATCAACGCCGCCGTACGCGCCGCGCGGTTCGGTGGAGGGAATGCCCTCGATCTGACCGATGCCGGTTGCAGTATTGATGGTGGCCTTCCCGAGCAGAATCACCCCGCCCCAGAGACCGCGGGTGTCGAGCGGGAGATCGTTCGCATTCGCGACGTCGTCCGCCTCGGCGGTGAAGATGATCGGGGCGTTCTGCGTGCCGTTCGCGAAGATCTTGCCGCCCTGTGCGACGACGAGCGCGCTGGAGTTTTCCGCCTGTCCGGGCTTGCCCTTGATGACGGTACCGGCTTCGATGGTGAGTGTTTCCCCGTCCTCGACGAACACGAAGCCGTCAAGAACGTAGATTTTGTTGGCTGTCCAGGTCACGTCGCCGACGATGTCGCCATCGGTGACATTCACGGTACTCTGCGCGAATGCTCCGGAGGCCATCAGGGAGAGCACGAACATGGTCAACAATTTCTTCAGCATGAATTGCTCCAAACAATTATATAAACAGGTGATTCGAACTATTCAAAGGTGTAATTGATCCCGAAGGAGAAGTTGCGTCCCGTATTGAAACGGGAATAGATATAGTCATGGCCTTCGAAGTGATGCACATGCTCTACGGCTTCATCAAGCATGTTCTTGGCGGAGAACCTGGCGGTGAAGCCCCAGAACAGGCGCTGGGAAACGATAAGGTCGAGCATGCCGCGGGGCTGCTCGTACACGTTCGGGGTACCGCCCAGGGAAACCGCCGAGAGGCGCTCGCCGAACACGTTGTAGAACACGCTGACGTTGGTGCCCTGGTCGTAGTTCTGGTATGCCAGGTTCACATTGAAGAGATACGGGGACTGCCCCTGAAGCTCACGCGTTCCATCCACGTACGGGTTGACCGAGCGGATCACTTCGAGCTCATCGGCAGAAATGTCCACCAGGGACTTCGTCCATGTGAAATTCGTGCCGATGTAGAAGTAGTTCAGGAAATCGGCGATCTCGTCGAGGCGCTTGCGGAATTCGAACTCGAAGCCGTAGACGCGGGCTGCGGAGACGTTCTGATACTCGATTTCACCGTTCACGTTCTTGATGACGCGCTCGATCGGGTTCTGGAAGGATTTGTAGAATCCGCTCAGGGCGAGAATTTCGCCCGGACGAAGGAACCACTCCCAGCGCAGGTCGTAGTTGTCGATCAGCGTGCGCTCGAGGTCCGCGTTCCCGATGAAGGTAAAGTCGTTGACGAAGTTGAAGGATGCGTACGGCGCCAGTTCGCGGAAGGTCGGACGGGCCAGGGTCTTTCCGTAGGCGGCGCGGAGATTCATGCGCTCTGTCACGTTGTACAGAACGTTGAGCGAGGGCAGGAAATCCTGGTTCTCGAGATTGCCGCGCGCGAGGGAAGTGTCCATACTGGCGACGTCCATCTGCGTGCTCTCGAAGCGTGCGCCGCCGATGACGCGGAAGTCATTGAAAATCGGGAGGTCGATCATCATGTATCCCGCGTATATGTCCTGCGTTCCGTCGTAATTGTTCGAAGGCGATGTGGCGTCGATCACGTAGTTGCCGAAGCGGAAGAAGGCCTCGCTGCTCTCCTCGGGGAGAATGCCGACGTTCTCCGGCTGGAAGAAATCGACGTCGTTGCCATCATAACGGATACGATCCTGTCCGAAATCGAAGCGGCGCTCACGGAAGGTCCGTTCCTTGTTGAGCCAGGCACCGCCGAATTTCACCTTCGCCGCAAGTCCGTTCCACTGCTTGAATGGCAGGTCCATATCCAGGTTGAACGCGTTGTTGTCCTCGGCCAGGTTGCGATAGTACCGGGCCGGGATCGGGTAAATCGAGGGACGGATCGTATAGATGGTGTCGATGTTGTCGTCGCGTTCACGAATGGTGTAGTTGTTCGTGAAGTAGCGGACATCGGGCTCGTCCTGCGTGTTGCTCGACACCGAGCCGATCCACTCGACGTTCAGTCCTGCGAGCGCTTCGAAATAATGCTTGCCGCGCAGCTGCCAGGTCTGCAACTCGCGCTCGATGTAATGCAGGTTGCGGGTTTCATATACCGCATTGCCCGTCAGGTCGCGCGGGAAGGAGCCGCTCAGGTAGCGCGCGGTGTTGTCGGCGCTGCGGTTGTACATGACATTGAATCCCATCTCGTGGGCCTGACCCAGCTTGTAGGAAAGATTCAGCAGCCCTCCCCACAGTACCTCATCGCTTGCTTTCTGGTCGGTGAAAAGGTAGTCATTCGTCAACTCGTCGACGTCATCGACATGTCCTGTGAGATTGTAGCGTCCAACGCGACCGTCGGTGTACAGCGTGTATTTACGGCCATAGGTCATGCTGCCGAGGAAGCCGAAAGGCTGTCCGAGAACATCGTACTGGTTACCGAAGGAGAGCGCGTAGCTCTGGTTCACCGGAGCCGTCGACCGCGTGGGCGCCATCGTGCTGTTGAAGGATTTCGAAAGGCGGTCGAGTTCGCTTGCCTTCTCTTCATCGGTGAAGGCGAAGCTCAGGTCGGGAATTTCCACGGTCGGGTCCTTCAGCGCCTCGGGAATCGCACGCGTGCCGTCGTCAAATCCGAGCCAGTCCGTTCCACCGCCGGCATAACTGAGGAAATTGCCGCTGCCGGTCGTCCGGGAATTCCATGATGTGGATGTCGAGAGGGACAGTGTGAGTTTGTCCGGGAATGACTTCGTGGAAATGTTCACACTGCCACCGGTGTAATTGCCCGGCCTGTCAGGCGTGAACGTCTTCGTGGTCACGAGATTCTCGAGAAAACTCGCGGGGAAAAGGTCGAGCTGCACCGCGCGACGGTTGGGGTCGGCACTGGGGACTTCTGCGCCGTTGAGCTGCGTCGAGCTGTAGCGCTCGCCGAGTCCGCGGATGTAAATGTACTTCCCGTCCACTGTCGATGCGCCGGTCACCTTGTTCATTGCGGCCGCGGCATCGCCGGATCCCGAACGTGAAATGTCCTCGGAACTGATGGCATCGCTGATGGAGGTCGCCTTCTGGCGATCCTTCAGCAGGCCCACTTCGTTGTTCGTGAGAATCTTCGCCTCGACGACGACCTCTTCCATTTCGAAGGCCTCGGGGACGAGAGTCATCTCAAGCTTCGTTGTCTCGCCTGCCTTGACTTCGACTCCGGTCACAGTCTTTTTCGCATAACCGATCATGGAAGCGTGGAGGGTATAGGTTCCCGCGGGAACAGCGTCGATAGTGAAATTGCCGTCGATGTCGGCGGCTGCGCCGAGCGACCTGCCGTCGATGATGACATTGGCGCCGATCAGGCCTTCACCGTTTGCTGCGTCAACCAGCTTTCCTCGAATCTTACCGCTGTCCTGGGCGCAAACAGGCGGGGTGAAGAGGATGAGCATGAAAAGGAGAGTTGCGAAAGTGCGTGTGATGGACATTGTTCCTGAATATTTCAATTGATGTATGTGACTTCGTTTCGTGAGCGAAAATCAAATCCTGTTCTTCAAATCTGCAGTGCGCAGGTTCAGATCGTGTTTCCCTGTTGTTAGACAATTGTTTCATCTGATCGCCTCCTGCTGCGG
This sequence comes from Bacteroidota bacterium, assembly GCA_032250495.1. Classification (GTDB taxonomy): domain Bacteria; phylum Bacteroidota; class Ignavibacteria; order SZUA-365; family SZUA-365; genus BM516. The sequence goes on from JAVVFP010000166.1 coordinate 5,230, forward strand.
CACTGCCACCTGTCCGGCGATCATCACGATTTGTTTTCGAGAAAAAGTCTTTTCACTTTTCTTTTTCTCCCGGATTCACCCGCAACGCATCCACACCCCGATTCTCCGGGCCCCCCCGAGGGCATCCCCGTATCATTCACAGCAGCACCCGTACCATGCAGCCATCCTTCGAAACCATCCTTTTCGTATTCCGGCGCGATCTGCGCCTCTTCGACAATCGCGGTCTCGCCGAGGCCACACGTCGGGCACGACGCGTCATCCCCGTCTTCGTATTCGACAGCAACATACTCGGCGACCTCGAGGATCGCGCGGACCGCCGCGTGACCTTCATCCACGATGCCGTGACGGAAGTGAAGGACGCCCTGCGCCAACGCGGTTCCGACCTCGTCGTGCTGCATGGTGACCCTGTGCATGTCCTTCCCGCCGTGGCGGAAAAAACCGGCGCGGAAGCGGTGTTCGTCAACGAGGACTACGAGCCCTACGCGAAGGTACGGGACGACGCCCTCGCAACGGCGCTGGTGGACACGGGACGCGCCTTTCATGCCTTCAAAGACCACGTGATCTATGCGCGCGATGAAATTCTCAACCGCGAAGGAACTCCCTACAAGGTATTCACTCCCTACAGGCGCGCATGGCTCGCGCAACTCGCGGACGAGGAGCGACTGGGACTCTCCCCGGTGGTGGCGGAAAGCCTGAACGCCTCCAACCTGGCAGCGCGGGCCTCCCTGCGCGGACGCAGCGACCCGTGGACGCTGCGTGACCTGGACTTCATCCGTGCCGAACTGTGGCTCGCTTCCGGTGAAATCGCCGGACGACGACGCCTCGAACGCTTCCTCCCCTCCCTGCAGTGGTACGAGGAGGACAGGGACTATCCTTCACGGGAAGGGACCTCGGCACTCTCTGCACATCTACGCTTCGGGACGGTGTCCATACGCGAATGCGTGCGCAGCGCCAGGGAGTCCGGCGAGAAAGGCGCGCAAACCTGGCTGTCAGAACTCATCTGGCGGGAATTCTACCAGATGCTGCTCGATCGCTTTCCGCATGTGGTCAACCACAGCTTCAAACTGGAATATGACGGTATCGCATGGCCGGGCGGCGACAGTGAATTCCACGCCTGGTGCGAGGGCCGCACCGGCTACCCGATCGTGGACGCCGCCATGCGTCACTTCAATGCGACGGGCTGGATGCACAACCGGCTGCGCATGATCACGGCCATGTTCCTGACCAAGGACCTGCTCGTGGACTGGCGGCGCGGAGAACGGTATTTTGCGAAAGGACTGCTCGATTACGACCTCGCCGCCAACAACGGCGGCTGGCAGTGGTCCGCCTCCACCGGCGCGGACGGCGTCCCCTACTTCCGCATCTTCAATCCCACCCTGCAATCCAGGAAATTTGATCCCGATGGCTCCTTCATTCGCGCGCACCTTCCCGAACTCGCAGGCTTCGACGACAAGCTCGTCCACTGGCCGCACGATGCCGATGCGGTGGCACAGAAAGCCGCCGGCTGCCGGCTGGGCACGGACTACCCC
>JAVVFP010000167.1:0-6731 GCA_032250495.1 Bacteroidota bacterium
GGACGACTCCTGTCCGTGTCAGCATTCCTGATCCTTCTCACGCTCAGTCTCACCCCCGCACTTCGGGCCCAGGCGCCCGAGTACGGCACCGCCACGCTGGAAGCGGGCAGCATGCGCCTGCACATTTCCCGCGGGGGACAGGTGGCGCCGCTGCAGCAGGACGGCACGCTGGGACTGCAGTGGCCGGGCGCACCGACCTCGGCAACGCTGCAGGCGCGCAAGCTGCGACAGCTGCTGTTCACGGCCACACCGTTGCTGGTGGGACGCAAGCGCGGGGTGTACGAGGCGTCCGGAAATTACTTCAAGGACAACTATCTCCCCGGCCCGATTCTTCCCGGAATGCGCACGGTCAATCCCCGCGACCCGCGCTACCGCGCTTTCGTCATCCGCATCGGCGACGAGTCGGCGCAGGATTTCCTCGAATGGCCCCATGAACTCGGTGCGCCGGTGGACTCGGTCTTCGCCCCGCTGTTCTACGGTTCGCCGCAGATGTACTGGGTAATGAACGACCTCGACACGGCCGCCATGCGGAAGAACATGGGCTCCTTCCCGATGGGAGTGGAGCTGCGCTGCCTGGCCTGGCCACTGAGCACAGTTTCCGGACTCGGCGACGACGCGGTGCTGCTGCAGATGACGTGGATCAACCAGTCCCCCGACAGCATACGCGACGCCTACGCGGGCTTTTTCACCGATCCCGACGTGCGCCATGCCACCGACGACGCCGTGGGATCGGACTCCACGCTGGCGCTGGGCTACGTGTACGACGACAATTTGGCGCTCGATCTCGATGGCATGCCGACGGCCTTCGGCCTGTGCATGCTGCAGACGCCCGCGGTGCCGGGCGCGCCGACGGACAGCGCGCGCTGGCGCAACGGCATGAAGCGCGGTTTCCGCAACATTCCTGTCACCGCTGTCACCGTGCCCTCGAAGCACGGTCCGAACACGCCCACGAATTTTCACCCGGCGCGTGAACCGATGGTGGACGAAGGCGGCGAGGTCTGGCACACCTTCATGCAGGGAAATCCCCGCGGCGCCACCGCCCTCAATCCCCTTACCGGCACACCGAGCCGCTTCTGGTTCAATGGCGATCCGGTCAGCGGCAGCGGCTGGCTGCCCGACGACGGCTACCTCTTCGACAACGGGGAGCGCTACGAACTCGGACGACGCGATCAGCGCCTGCTGATTTCCTCCGGTCCCTTCGACCTCGCCCCGGGCGACACGCAGCAGGTGGTCATCGCCCTCATCGCCGCACGCGGCGCCACGGCCGAGGCCGCGGTACACATGCTGCGCGACCGCGCCTCCTTCCTCCGCCAGCATCACCTGCGCCGGGGTGCCGTGTCCGGCTTCTCCGCCGTTTCCCTGCGCCACGATCCAAGGACAGGAGGTGGCAGCGATCTCCGTTTTACAGCGCGCAGCAGTTCGGAAGCGGACGGCGTGGATGCCGACATCACGGCATCGGACGGCAGCAGCGTGACGCGCTTCCCGCTCAGCGCGATACGGCAGGGCAGCGAAACGCTGTACACGGGCAGCGTGAGTCTGCCCGAGGGACGCGATGGGGTGAACGCGGGCTTCATTGTGCGGGACGGGAGTGAGGAGCATCGCCTTCCCGGACGCGTCTCCATTCCCACCGCGGGCGCGGTGCAGTCCCGCGGCGCGGCAATCCTGCAGGAATACGACGGCAACGGACGTATCGCGCCGGACGAGGAGGCCCGCTGGATGCCACGCCTGTATAACAGCGCCTCGCGCGCGATGGACCTGCGCATCGCGCATCCGACGCTGGATTACAGCGAATGGATGCATGTCACCGGCCTCCCCGCGACCTCTACAGTGCCGTCGGCGCAGTTTCCCTGGCGGCCGGACTTCGGCTCACGCGGGGTGCCGGCCGGCACCGCGGGCTGGGGCACGGACTTCGACAGCACCTTCTTTGAATACGATGCCTGGGAAAACGCCACGAATTCCTGGTGGCAGCTGCGCAACTGGGTGCAGGTCGACAGCACCGCCGGGGAATGGTTCGACCTGCTGATGACGCGCGTGCGCAGCGGCAGCGCGCAATTGCCGGGCGTCATTCTCGAAGACATTACGCAACTGCGGGACCGCTGCTATCTCGCACGCATCACCGACGGCGACGGCACCCGCCTGCTCTCGCTCTACGACAGCACGAGCGGGGAACGTATTTTCGCGGACTACGCCCTCGACCGCTTCAACGGCATGGCACCGGTGACCGATGGCTTCCGGGTGGTGCGCGGGACAATCGGCTCCCGTTTCACGGGCTACTTTTTCGAAAACGTCACGGGACTCGATCCCACGGCGCTCGGGATGAATCCGGTTCGCGCCGGACACAGTAATTTCGAGGAGGAGGAGCGAAGGGAGTTCCGCCTCGAATTCACGCTCGAGGGACGCGAGTACTGGCATTACGCAGAGCGCGGCTACGAGGGAAGAGTCCGTCTGCCCCTGCGCGCCTCCATGCGCGATGCGGCGGGAGAATGGACTCCCGTGCAGGTCGCGCTGCATGAAAGCGGCACGGACATCCCGGACGGCGCCCCCAATCCCGATGGCGGGGATTACCTCATGCTCTACCAACTTCCCTATGATGCGGAGGCGAGTCCCGAGGTCAGTATTCTTCCCGTGGATGTCATGGAGATGCCCGCTCCCCTGCTGCTCGAGCTGAAAATCATGCCAACCGAAGGGATGATGGATATCTCCTATCCCGTCCCTGTCACTGCAGGGGACGTGTTTTCTTTCAATCCCCGCCACCTGCTCGTGGCGCAGAGCAACAAACCCGCGACAGCCGCTACGCTGCATCCGCCCGCGCCGATGCCTTTCCGGGACTGGACCTCCGCGCTCATCGAACTGCAGCAGCCGGGCGCCCTGCGCGTCGAAGTCTACAACGCACTCGGACAGCGCGTGCGCGTGCTCTTCGACGGACTGCGCGAGGCGGGAAAACATCTGCTGGTATGGGATGGATACTGGGAGGACGGACGTCCGGCGGAAACGGGCGCGTACCTGCTGCGCGCGGTCACCGGGGGACGCGAGATCACGCGCAAACTGCTGCGCATGCGCTGATGCTGCCGGAGATACGGAGGGGGCGGGCGGTCAGTCGCGGCGGCCCTGCGCCCAGTTGCGGATGACGCGGATTTTCTCCGGCGTCAGTTCGGCTTCGCTGTGCAGCAGCAGATAGCTGGGCAGGGGCATTTCACCGGCATCGAGCACTTCCACGATTTCTTCCTTCGCATGATACTGCTTGCGCGCATCGTAGGTGTTCCATTCGGAGAAGTTCAGATGTGCGCGTCCCTCGTCGACGTCCTGCGCCACCAGCCAGCCCACGGGATTGACGTAGCTGTACCAGGGCCAGCAGGTCTCGTTGGAATGACAGTCGTAGCAGGATTCCTTCAGCAGGGCCTTGACCTCGCCGGGCGCCTGCAGGTCGCCGGTGACGGGGGGATTGCTGCGGTCGGCCTGCGGGATCTGTATCAGGATCACGATCAGCAGCAGTCCGAGAAGGACAAATTTCACACTGCGTTTCATCTCAGTCCTCCAGCACGGTGTTGTTGTCAATACGGCGGATTTCCCCTTCGGGGACACGGATGTGCACGTCGCCGCGGCAGAGAACCCCGCTGCCGAAGCGCGCGTCCCCCTCAATGCGCAGGGAAGCGCAGTGCAGCAGCGAGGGCGCGCCGGCCGGGAAACGCTCCTTCAGCTGCGAGACGAACTTGTAGTATTTCTTATCGAGTACCACGTCCAGATGCGGCAGTGTGCGCGCGGGATTCCGCACGATGCGGTAGTCGTCGGTCAGCACATAGGCATCGGACCACACGGCCAGCAGGTCGTCGGTGGTTTTCACCGGCGCGAAACGGCTGCGGGGCACGCGCAGCGCAGCCGCTTTTTCGAACAGCGAGATCGCCGCGCCCATGGCGGTTTCCAGCTGGTATACCTCGGGCGTCGCAGCGTCCCGCGGATCGAGCGTTTTGCGGTTGCGTATCAGCGGCAGGGGGAGGATGCCGTCGTAGCGCGAAAGCATGTCCTTGAGCGCGCGCAGGTCCAGCCACAGCGAATTCGTGTTGAAATAGCGGTAGAGCGTGATGTCCTGGAATTCGCCTGTTTCGTCGTCGGGACACTGTGCGCTTTCCCGCAGCGTGAGCCTGCCGTCCTTGAGCAGCGCCAGGTGTCCCCCCTTTCGGTCGGCGGACGTCCGGTCGGCCACTTCCATCATGAAGGGCAGCCGCTTCGTGGCGAAATACCCGAGAATGTCGAGGTCCACGACGGCGCCGAGATTATCGGCGTTGCTGACGAAGGCGTAATGGATGTCTTCGGCCAGCAGACGTTCGAGCAGTCCGGACGTCACCAGCGCCGTGTAGATGTCGCCATGTCCCGGGGGACACCATTCCAGCTCCTCGTCTCCTTCCACGACGGCCGGGGAGAGGTTCTCGGCCAGCACCTTGGGGATGCGGTGCTGCAGGAAATCCGGCGGGAGGTCGCCCGCCAGTTCAGGGTAGGCTGCCAGCGCAGCAAGGCTGTCGGCATGCGTGGCGAAGCTGTTCATCAGCAGCAGGGGCAGGCGGTCGTGATACGTCGTCTGCATGTGACGGATCTGTCGCGCGATGATGTCGATGAAGCGCAGGTCGTCCTTCACCGGAATGAGGCTTTTCGCCTCCTCCAGTCCCATGCTCGTGCCCATTCCCCCGTTCAGCTTGATCACGACCGTATGCGCCAGCGCCTCTTCCCCCGCGGCGGCGTAGCCCTCGAGCTGCTCTGCATCCGTCACCTCATCTATGGGATCGATCTGCGCGCGCGCGATCGTGCCCGTCGAACCGCTGAGCAGCTGCAGGTAATTGCGCTTGAACATGGTGATGATCAGCGGATGCATTTCCGCCGCGCGCATCTTTTCTTCAAAATGGCGGAAGCTGTTGAGTCGATCTCCCGGGTATTCGGACATGGGCAATCACCGTGCTGTGAACAGGTCTTTCCTGCATAAGGTACAAAACCGCGACGTCATTTTACCACGATGAAGCGGCGCGTGCGCAGCTGCCGTGGAGTGGAGAGTTGCAGGAGGTACACGCCGCTGGGCAACTGCGCGGTATCGAGTTCATGCCGATACTCCCCGGGAGGCAAGGTCTCCCGGACGATGCGTCGCACGGCGCGGCCACGGACATCGTACACCGTCAGCGTGGTCAGTCCGCTTTCGATGGTGGAGAAGCGCAGCTGCACGACGCCGTTGCCCGGACTCGGATGCGGCGCCTGCAGGACGAGCTGTCGTGATCCGTCGAAAAGCCGCGTGTCGCCTTCCTGGCAGAAGCCGGTCACCGCGGCGACTGAACTTTCCCCGGTGATTGTCAGTGGACAGCCGGCCTGCACGCTGTCCACCGTCCACTCCAGCACGCAGCTGCTGTCCGTGCCCAGCAGTACGAGAAAGGGCAGCACCGCAACGGTGTCGCTGCCGCCTTCGAGCGTGGTTTCCACTGCCACGCGCCTTGCGCCGGAGTCCCACAGACCGCCGTCCGCGAACAGCGGGAACAGCGCGTGACAATCGATTTCCAGGCTGCCGAAAAGCACGGCGCCTTCGACGCGAAAAAAACTGTCCCACTGCCGCACACGGAGGGGAACCCATATCGTGTCGCCCGGCGTGCCGGTCACGGCCGGAATATCCAGCGTCCCGAACTGCATCGCAGGACAGGCGTCGCCCGTGACGGTGGACTCCGTGGCGCAGCCATCGATGATCAGCGCGACCGTCGCCTCGGTGGCGCCGGCATTCTCGGGCGCGTAGCGCACGCGCACTATGCGCGAGGAAGCGGGCGCAATGGTGAGCGGCAGCGGGGTGTCCACCGACAGCGATGCCTGTGGAGTGAAAATGACGTCACTCACGGTGGCGGAATTCCGTGATGAAAGGTTGCGCAGAACAATGTCCTGCGTGACCGCCGCGCCATCCACGCTGCGGAAATGCAGCGGCAGTCCGCTGATCTCGACCATGGGACCGCGATACGCGGCCAGCAGGGGCACCTGCAGCGTGGTATCCGGGAAGACGAGCAGCAGCAATGCCTCCCGTGCGCCGTGATCGCCCGCGCGAAAGCCGCAGGTAATGCGCAGCGAGTCGCCGGGCATGAGAAGCGCAGGTGTCGGATCCGTGACGACGGAGAAATCCGCGGCATGCGTCCCTGACAGCGTCACGCGCTGCAGCAGCTGCGGTGTTTCCGCAGCGTTGACCACGATCACGGGTGCGAGCGTCGTGCTGTCCATACGACAGGGATCGGTCGGAAAATCAGCCGCACTCCAGGTGATGGACGCTGTATCCGCGGGCAGCGCGTCGCAGGACAGTGCGGGAGGCAGTCCGGTGACCGTTTCCGGGCGCGAGACAGCGATCGCGGTGAGGTCATTTCCGAAGCCGCTGCTGTCGGCGAAATTGCCGCAGAAGCTCCAGTAGCCGGTCAGGCGCTCGCGCGCGTCGAGGGACAGGCGGCCGTTCATGTGCTGGCGTATCTGCGTTTCGCTGCGCACGTAGGTCCACAGGCGCACCTCGTCGATGGCGCCGCGCAGGTAGGAGCCTCCCGCGTTCGCGTAGTAGCCCCCGATCGCGAGGCCCGTGCGCGCGTCGAAGGAACGCGGGGTGAAGGTGGGACGAATGGATAGCTCACCGTCAATGTAGAGCTCAGCAAAGCCTTCCGGTCCGTTGACCGCGAGGGCGATGTGATGCCACTGTCCGGGAGTGATGGATCCACGGGGCGTGAAGAAGTAGGAAT
>JAVVFP010000168.1:0-6695 GCA_032250495.1 Bacteroidota bacterium
CCCACCGCGTGACAAGACTGTCGCCCGGAAGCAGGTCGAAACCGATATCCCTTCGCAGCGGCTGCGGCGTGGACACGCCGTCCATCGGGTAGCGCAGCAGGAGCGAATCCACGCGCACCGTGACATGCCCCCTGTTGTGCAGCACGTACTCCTGCGAAAACGGATTTGGCACGTACGTACCACCCGGTTGATAGAGGAGGCGGTCGGGACCGCGCCGCGCGAGCGTGAGAACGGGCTGCAGGCCGGGCACGCGAACATCCCCGCGATAACGCGCGGTGTCGCCGCGGTCACTGACGGCGAGCAGGTGCATGGTGATCAATCGATCCTTCAGCGCAGCGAGCACCGTGAACGTGTCGCGCACTACGCCGCTCTCCGCACCTGCAATCATGAAGTCGCTGTGCTGCTGCTCCTTCCAGGGTGCGGAGGCGATGCCGGCACCCTGCGTCTGCACCTTGCTGTACACCAACCTGCTGTTATACCAAGTGTTGTTCCGTACACGGAATGCCACGGGAATCTCCTGCGAGAGCAGCCGCGTGGCATCCGGACTTGTCGTGAGGGAATCCGGTATCTGCACGTCGTGTATCGTCAGCGCGAAAGGCTTCCCCGGAACGGACACGTTGTGCGTTCCTGCATGCGCATATCCCTCCGCATCGGTGACCTCCACCGCGGCGACGAGCTGCCGCGGTGCGGAACGGCGTTCCACGTCGACATCCCAGGTGTATTCGATATGACTGTGCGGGGCCAGGGCGGGCAGCGATTGCGCGAATGGATCGGTCGAGGACCAGCCGTCGCCTTCGATATCGAGCTGCACCGCGCCGAGCACCGTCCACTGCTCGCTCTCATTGGTCAACCGCATGATCAGCGGGTACGGCAGCGGATAATAAATGTCCGCGCTGTCGTATTGCAGGCTGCCGGGATCGCGGAAGGAAATGTCCACGACAGGATTCATGCCCGGAATCGTGACTGCGGTGGGAAGCATGCTTTCCACCGTCCCGCCCGCCAGGTCCGTGCCACGCGCGCGTATGCGCAGCGTATCACTGCGCGGCACGCGCGTCGCCGCCGTGTAACGCACCGTCCAGGACAGGTAGAGTCGCTGTCCCCCCTGCGCCTGCGGTTCCAGCGGCTGCTGCAGACGCATGGGATTGTCTTGTGAAGGGGGATCGAGTTCATAATCCGGCGGCAGGAGCAGTTCCACCATCACACTGTCCGCTGTCGTTCCGCCGGCATTGGACAGGCGAAAATACACGTCGAAAGGATTTCCGTCATATCCGAGGGAATCCGTTCGCATGGTGAGGGCCGGAATGCCCGACGGCGTGATACTGAGTACGGGTGGCGGAACTGCCGGAACGGTGAACAATGCGGAAGTGACTGACGAGTCGTTCGTGCTGCTTTTCAGCCAAACATACACCCGGTAATTCTTCGGCGTGAACGCTGCCGGATACACGATGTTCCATTCCAGCTTCGCCGAATCACCCGGTTGCACCACGGCGGGCGCAGGCGTCTTGATCGTGACATGCTGCTCGGACGAATCAAGCGAAAGTCCGGGAGTAAGGACGACACGTGCGCTCAGCGCCTGTGAAGCGCTCTGCCCGGTGTTGTATATGGTCGCCGTCACCTTCAGCGGCATCGGCTCGTAACTCTGCGTATTCTGGTTCACCGTCACGGCTGGAATGTCCATACCGACGGTGAGCACGGGCTGTCCCTGTGCGGCAGCAGAACACAGGAAAATACTTGCGAGGAAAGACAGCAGGAATATTCGCATGGCGGCTGTGGGGCTGGTGAAGACTGGAATTCAAGCTGTACTTCAATTGTACAACACAAATTACCTATATTCAACAGGTAACCTGCAGGAATCGTCCTGTTGATCAGAAAATTCCCATCAAATTCCGAGGAGTCAGGAAATGCCCATTATCGTCGCGCATATTCTCGAGGGACGCGACCGCGAGGTCAAGACACGGCTGATCAGAAATCTCACGGATACCGTGGCCAGGACACTCGGTGTTCCGGAAGAGTCTGTCCGCGTCATTCTCAGCGAGATGGGCAAGGAGGATTACGGGATCGGGGGCAAGACGGCGAAGGAGCGCGGGAGATAAAGAATCCGCCACCCCTTTGCACGGAGTGGCGGACATGATAGTCACCCGGCAGGCGATCCCCGGTGGTTACGGGAGCGTAGTGCTGAGAACCTTTTCCGTCTGTTCGTCGCGGAACATTTGCAGCTGCTCACGCAGTCCCGCATCCTTGCGGGCGAGGATGGCGACCGCGAGCAGGGCGGCGTTGATGGCGCCGGCCTTGCCTATTGCCAGGGTACCGACAGGAATGCCCGCCGGCATCTGCACCGTGGAAAGCAGTGAATCGAGTCCGTCCAGGGCGCTTTTCATGGGGACACCGAGAACGGGAAGCAAGGTATGCGCGGCGACGACGCCGGCGAGATGTGCAGCGCCACCCGCTGCGGCAATGATGACTTCCGTTCCGTTGCCTTCTGCGGCGGAAACGAGTTCCATGACAGCGGCGGGGGTGCGGTGCGCGGAAAGGGCGCGACAGACATGGGGCACACCGAAACGGGTAAGCGTTTCATCCGCGTGCTGCATGACGTCCCAGTCGGATTTACTGCCCATGAGGACTATCACTTTCGGATGCTGATCAGACATGAGGAGGACCTCCGGTATCGATTGATGGATGAGTATTTACGGAAGAAAACGCAGGAATCGACATAAAACGTTCGCGGAAACACGCAGCGAGAAAAAAAAAGCCCGCGACAAGCAGGTACGTGTTCAGGCAGAAGCCGTCTGACGCCACCTCCCTACACTGTCGCGGGCCCTCCAATCCCTTTCTCCCCTGCGTGGTCCCTCGAAACCTCCATAATCCCCATGACCTCTCCCTTTCCCTGCTATATACTACCTCTCGTTTACCCGGGGTGGACAAAATTTTTTGATATTTTTTGAAAAAAAAAACGGGCTCCCGGAAAGGAGCCCGCTAAAAAGCTGTCAATAAACGGCTTAGCGAAGAAGAAGCATTGGTCTGCTCTGCGAAAAGCTGCTGCTGCGCAACTGATAATAATACGTGCCGCTGGACAGTCGCGTGGCATCGAGGCGGATGCGATAGCTCCCGGCCAGGTAATGACCGGACCCGAGGTCCATGACGAGGCGTCCGGTGGCGTCGTAGAGGCTGAGCGTAAGATCAGCCGGATGGGGGACATCGAATGTGATGGTCGTTACAGGATTGAAGGGGTTCGGGTAGTTCTGATGCAGGGCAAAGCGTGCAGGAAGCAGTTCGGATCGCAGTTCCACCTGCAGCGTGCGGTCGCACTTCACTATCAGCGTGTCTTCGCAGAGTACCAGTCCGTTCGCAACCGTCTGCCAGAGAACGGTGAAATCCCCGTTGCCGATGGCATTATTGTCGAAACATACCACCAGTCCCTCGAGCAGGTCCTCAGGTTGCAGGCCGCCCGCCGGTGTGCGCCAGACGATGCGATTCGCGTCGGCGGTGTGCGTCCAGCCGTCCGCATCTTCGACCGTGGAAGCAAAAAATGTGACATCCGGGGTCAGGATTTCCACGTTGACGCCATTGATGGAGGATCGGGGCAGATGTGTGTTCCGCACCTGGAACTCAAAACAGCAGGGTCGCGCAGGGTTGCTGATTGCGTCCATGATGTCACAGGAAACGATCCGGGGTTCACAGGACACGCTGCCGGTGTCACAGGAAACGGTACTCCCTGCGCTTTCGGTACAATATATGAAAGGTATGCGCGTCTGCGTCCAGCCCGGGAGAAGGTGCAGAAGGAAATCCGCGGCCTCTTCCCCGGGGGCAAGGCCTGGACCATCGGCGACGAAGCGCACGGAAGACTCGCCGAGGCTGTCGATGCGCCATCCCGCCGGAGCTGTGGCATCGCGCAGCAGCGTGGCCGCATCCGGCAGCGTTACCGTGAATGCATCGATATCCGACTGTGGCACATGGAGATTGTTGACCTGGAATGCATAGCTGCAGTAATCCTGCGCGGCGGAGTACGATACGCTGTCATCACGCGCTCCCGGGGGAGTGCAACGCACGCTGTCCACGCGGCAGCACAATACCGAGTCATCCAGTGAGGTGCACCATTCGAAGGCGACCAGGGAACTGCCGGCCGGTCTGTCGACGGCGACCTGGAAGCCGGTGAGCGCCCCTTGCGGAGGAACGGTGGCGGTCACCGTTCTGAATACGATTTCCGTGGCAGTGCTGTCGGCGACGAACCATTCGAACGGTGTGGCCAGGGCGGTGATACGCGCGCCGGGGGTCTGCAGGCGCAGGTGAAAATCATTGATGCCACTCGCAGGTTCATGCACGTTGACGAAACCGAGATCGTAGCTGCACTGCTGCGGGTCCGCATCCACAAGGAGCGAATCACAGCGCGTCTGCACGGGGGGCTCGCAGCGAAGGATCAGTGTATCGCAGGTCACCGTGGTCGAGCCTGACAGCGTGCACCAGGAGATGCGGTAGCTGCCGCCCGGCGGCGGCTGAAAGAGAAAGCGGAAACCCGTCGCACTGTCGCCGGGTGCTACCGGTGCTCCGTCCTTGCGGAACTGCACGGCCTGCGCCGTCCTGCCGCTGATGCGCCAGCCGGTAATGCCGAAGCTCGAATCGATCGCCGCCCCGGCCGTGAGCATGGTGACACGGAATCCGTCAATGGCGGAGCGCGGGATATGGCTGTTCCTGAAACCGAGCAGATGTGCGCAGTCCCCCAGGTCGCGGTGGATGATTTCATCCGCACGCGCTTCCTCGTACGGTTCGCAATGCTGCTCCTCGAGTCCTTCACAACGGACGAGCTGATCGGAGAAGGTCCGCCAGAGGAAATGCACCGGCCCCGGTTTCCCATCGGCCCGCATGACGCAGACGCGAAAACCACCCAGTTCCTCTCCCGGCTGCAGAGAATCGCCCTCCGCGATGAAACTCACCCGGTCAGGGGACTGGTGGGCGACCTTCCACGGACCTCTTGCGCTGTCGACGAACTCCATTCCTGCCGTGAAGGATGTGAGCGAAAACCCGTTCAGCGCAAGCGTCGGACTGCGGCGATTCTTCACGGTGATATCGAAGCAGCAGCTGCCGGACTTCTGTCCCGGAACGGAGACGGGCGTCACGACGATACTGTCGCAGAACGACTGCAGGGGTTCGCATTCGAGCTCCACCGTATCTCTGCTGACTACCTGTCCCCCGAACTCCGTCTCCCATCGCACGTTGAATGCTGTCCCGACGCCAGGCAGACGCTCGAAGCATATGGTGAAGCCTTCGATCAACTTGCCGCTTTCAAGGTCCGCTCCACCCGACGCGAATTCCAGATAATGGGCCTCCTCGGCGTCCACTTCCCACGGTCCCATGGCACCGCCGGCAATGATCACGCCCGGGGTCAGTACGGTGATGCGAATGCGGTCGATCGGTGATTGCGGCGTATGCGTATTCTCGAGCAGGAAGTCGAAACAGCAGCCGGCCGGATCATTCTCGATGAACTGGAGATTGTCCTGCTGAGCGGCCAGCTGGCCACCGATCAGGAACAGCAACAGGGCGACGGCGTAATAAGGTTTCATGGCGGTTCATATCGCTGGGTATACAGGGGAAAGCTCTCCGTGGACCGCGGCCCATGAGCACAGAATCAACCTAGTGAATTGTGCGCTGCAGTGCAATGTCACTTCCCGCCCCGGATGGATACCGCCGGGTGACTGGACGGCGCTTCACCTTGCATCGGGAGCTAAACCCCTTGTACCTTTGTTTCTGGAATACAGTACATCCAATACGAGCAAGTTCATGCGTCCATTCCGTATCACCGCCCTCCTCCTTCTCGGGGCCGCGCTGCTCTCCGCCTGCTCCCTGTCGCGCGACATTTTCAAAATGGAGGATTCCGAAGACTATGAAGCCTATATCGAGAAATGGGCTCCAACCGAAGATGCCTTCGTGGCCGTGCAGCGCCTCGCAGCACCGGCGATAGACAGCAAGGACTGGCCTGCCGCGATAGATATATTCAAGCAGTACAGGTCGCGCTTCCCGGGTATGGAAAAGCGTTTCGACGTCATCATCGCCATCCTGGAACAGGAGAGTTTCGACATCGAAATCACCAATCTCGGTGATGGAATCAATTCCCCTGCAGAAGAGATCAAGCCTTCGGTCACCGTCGACGGTAAACGCCTCTATTTTGCCAGTGACCGCGAGGGGGGGAAAGGGAAGCTGGATATCTACGTCTCCCAGTTTCAGGACGGGGCATGGCAAGCGGCCGTCAACCTCGGGGACCGTATCAACACCGCCGATCATGAGACAATCAACGGCCTCTCCTTCGATGGCACGAAAATCCTGATCTATGGCGGCTTCAAGGGACATCTCGGAAGCGGAGACAACTACTATTTTGAAAAAACCGAGCAGGGATGGTCGGAAATAAAGCATTTCCCCCGCATGGTCAACAGCAAGTACTACGATTCCGACGCGTTCATGACGGCGGACGGTTTCGCAGTTCTTTTTACCTCTGACCGTGAAGGAGTAATCGGGGATCGCGTGCCCAAGAACACGCGCTACCATGGAAGTATCGCCGGCAATACCGACATTTTCGTCGCCGTCAGGCGAGGCGCGTACTGGCAGCCACCCATCAACCTCGGTCCCGTCATCAACACTCCGTTCGCAGAACGATCCGCCTTCCTGCACCCCGACGGCAGAACGCTGTATTTCAGCTCTGACGGACA
>JAVVFP010000169.1:0-6684 GCA_032250495.1 Bacteroidota bacterium
TTCCGCCTCGGAAGCGTTGAACCAGAACGTGTCACTGAAGGAAAGGATGAGCGCGCCGGAGGCCGCGGACAGTATCATGGTCAGCGCGGACAGTGTCGTCTTGGGATCGCCCTTCCACTGCCGCAGCAGGCGCATGGAGACGAGGTAGACGAAAAGTACGGTCAGCGAACTCGAGAAGGTGGACATCAGGTTGACCCGGAAGCCGAGGTCATCGCCGATGGGCAGCAGCGAGAGCATGCGACCGACCAGCTGAAAGAACGGCGCACCCGGCGGATGCGGCACGCCCATGGTGACCGCCGAAGTGATGAACTCACCGGCGTCCCAGAAGGAAATCGTCGGCGCGACGGTCAGCAGGAAGACGATGCTCGAGAAAAGAAAGACGGCGGCTGCGGATACGCGGTGCCAGATATTGAAATTCATGGTGTTATGCTATGCTGATGAAACGGTTCAAACATGAGGAACGCTCCGCGGCGCTGCCCTGCAGTCGCGCGGAGACACGGCACGGGGAGCACCTATCCGGCCTGCTCGGCTGCCGGCTTCTTCTTTTTGTATATGATACCGAGGGGAATGATCACGCAGTAGCCGATGAAGAGGATCACCGGTGCGACGGTCACCGAAAGCGAACTGACGGCATCCCCGGCACTCATGACAATGAAGCCCACCAGCACGGTGATCACACCGGTGATGAGAATGATGTAGTTCACGCGCTGCGGCAGCTCGGCCTCTGGAATCGCCTGCGGTGTCCGTCGACCGCTTCTGCGCTTGTTCTGCACTTTCGCCATGCGTTTACTCCGTTCGTCAGTTTTGGCTATAGTAGATCGAACATGAAAAATACGAAACTTGCGGGTAAAATCGCTAGGACCTGCGCATTAGTTTTCCCTCGTGCAGGCGCCAGGTCGCGTCGGCCCGGGCCGCCAGGTCGCCGTCGTGGGTGACGATCACGAAGGTCTGCCCCTGATCCCGGGCGAGCTGCCAGAGCAGTTCATGCAGCATGTCGGCGTTTTCCTCGTCGAGGTTCCCCGAGGGTTCGTCCGCGAGCACGATACGGGGATGATTCGCAAGGGCGCGTGCGACCGCGACGCGCTGCTGCTCGCCGCCGGACAATTCGGATGGACGCGCATCGGCCCGGTGTCCGACGCGGACGATATCCAGCAGTTCATCCGCCCGCGCCTGCGCGTCGGCGAGTGATTTCCCGCCGATCATGGCCGGGATGGCGATGTTCTCCCTGGCCGAAAACTCCGGCAGCAGGTGGTGGAACTGGAAAACAAAGCCCATGCGGCTGTTGCGGAAGGCCGCCAGCGTCGTGTCGTCCATCGAAAACATGTCTTCCCCGTCCATGAGCACCTGTCCGCTGTCGGGCCGGTCGAGGGCGCCGACAACATGCAGCAGCGTACTTTTGCCCGAACCGGATGCACCGACGATGGCGACCACCTGTCCCTCTTCGACCTCGATCGTGGCGCCGCGGAGCACGTCGAGTGAGGCGCCCTTCCCGGTGGAATAGGATTTATGGACGTCACGTACCGATACGATGGGGGGCATATTCTTCTCCATGACTCTGTTTGACGCAGAAGCGCGGAAAGCGTTCCCGCGGGACGCATTATTCCCAGCGCACGGCGTCGATGATGTTCACGCTGCGCGCGCGCAGCGCGGGATACCAGGCGGCCAGCAGGCAGAGCCCGAAGGTCGCCAGCACAATGAGGGAAATATCCGATATACGCAATTCGACGGGAATCGCGGGTATGATGAATGCAGCGTCCAGCTTGAACAAACCGAATTCGGCCTGCAGCCAGGTGACCAGGAGGCCGATCAGCAGGCCGGCGAGGACGCCGATGACGCCGATCCAGACGCCGTCGAGCAGGAAAATGCGCTGCACCCGCCTGGCCGGAAGTCCCATGGTACGCAGAATGCCGATATCGCGCCGTTTTTCGAGTACCAGCATGGTCAGGGAGGCGAGGATATTGAAAACGGCGACGGCGATGATGATGGCCAGGAGGATGAAGGCGCTCCAACGTTCGACCGTCATGACCGAGTAGAGATCGCGGTGCAGGTCGTACCAGGTGAGCACGTTCCATCCCGGTCCCACCGCGGTGAGGAGCTCTTCCTTCACCGCTTCGCTCTCGTCCGCGTCCTCGATGCGCAGCTCGAAACCGCTGATTTCACCCGTCATGCGGAAGAGCTGGCGGGCGTCCGCGAGCGAGAGGAAGGCATAGGCGCCGTCGTAGACCTTGTTCTGTGAATCGTATATCCCGGTCACGGGACAGCGCAGCACCGTGGGCGCGACGTACTGCGTGAGGATGTTCTCCATGCCGGCAGGACTATAGAGCAGCAGTGTATCGCCGAGCGAGACCCGCATGCGGTCGGCGAGGACGATGCCGAGCACGATGCCGTTGTTCTCGGTGAAACGGAAATCCCCCAGCACGGTTTTCTTTGCGACGTCGGACACCTGGTCGAGGCTGTCGGGATGCACCCCCTTGACCCACACGAAATTCGCGTTGCCGTGCACCATTGCCATGGCCTTGCGCTGGATGAACGGCGCCATGCCCGTGACATCCGTGCGCGCGGCGAGCAGGGAACGCACCTCCGCCTCGCTTTTCCCGTCCGTGCGGGGAATGCGTTCGACTTTCACATGCGGATCGAAATCCTGCAGTATGGACGTCACCAGTCCGTTGAAACCGTTGAACACCGACATCACCACGATGAGGGCCGCGACGCCGAAGGTGATGCCGAGCGTCGCGAGCAGCGAGATGATGTTGATGAAGCTGAATCGCTTCTTTCCGTACAGGTAGCGGCGCGCTATGTAGGCTTCGAGCTGCATGCGGTCAGTGAAAACGGATGGAGCGAATGGGATTGAGCCGCGCGGCCAGCGCCGCGGGCACGAAGGACGAGAGGAACGCGAGCAGTACTCCCGCCGCAGCGACGCCGGCGAAAACTTCGACGCGCATGTGAATCGGCACCGAGGTCATGAAATACACGTCCTGCGGCAGACTGAAGAACTGCAGCTCCTGCTGCGCGAAGGTGAAGGCGAAGGCGATGACCGCGCCCAGTGCGGCGCCGATGAAACCGATGGACAGTCCCTGCAGAACAAAAATACGCCGCACGTGACGCCGTGACGCCCCCATGGCGAGCAGTATGCCGATGTACTGCGTTTTCTCTATCACGAAAAGCAGGAGTGTCGCGATCACGTTGAACACGGAGATGACGATGAGCGAGCCCACGACGAGCGGAATGAGCTGCTGCTGCAGGTCGATCCACACGAAGAGGTGATGGTAGAGCGTGAAGACTGAACGCGGGTCGAAGGGATAGCCGAGATCGTTCTGTATGCGGTCGACGGTTTCGTCGACGTGGCCGATGTCCTCGCAGAGCACGTCGTAGCCGTTGATTTTCCCCGGGATGCCGAAAATACGCTGCGCGGATTCCAGGGCGGTAAAGACATAGATGTCGTCGAGATATTCCGCCATGCCGGTTTCGTATATGCCCCGGATCACGCACTGCAGCTTCGGCGCGTTGTACAGGTTGCTGAAATCGGTCACGCCCATCAGCAGCATCCTGTCTCCGACGCCGAGATTGAGCTTGTCGGCGAGGCGCTTGCCGATGACGATGGAGTGACGTCCGTCGACCGGGTTGAGCGCGTAGGACCCTGCGACAATGCGATCGCGTATGCGCGAGAGATCTGCGAGGGAGTCGAGTCCCTTGACACGCACGCCTTCTATGTCGTCGCGCGTGATGACCATGGCTTCGCGCTCGAGGAAGGGTCCCGCCTGCTGCACGTTGCGCACACGGCGGAGGGTCTGCAGGTTGTCTTCCTTGGCGTCGACCACGTCGCCGCGGAACACGCCCACCTGTATGTGCGCGGAGAAGCCGATCAGGTTGCTGCGCAGGTCGCGTTCGAAGCCGTCGAGTATGGTGAAGGTAATGATGAGCGCGGCCGTGCCGACGGCCACCGAACCGATGGCCACGGCGGTCATGAAGGAAAGGAACCGTGAGAGGTTTTTCTTCCGGAGGTAGCGCAGCGCTATGAAGGATTCGAATGCCATGTGTGCACGCAGGCCTCGCCTCAGGTCGGCATCGAAGCGACGGCGTTACCGAACTGCAGCAGGTAGGCCTGCACGAAGGCGTCGAGGTCGCCGTCCATTACGGCCTGGACGTTGCTTGTTTCCTCGCTGGTGCGATGGTCCTTGACCATGTTGTAGGGATGGAAGACGTAGGAGCGGATCTGGCTTCCCCACTCGATTTTCTTCTTGCTGTCCTCGATGGACGCCAGGCGGTTGGCCTCTTTCTCGCGCTCGATCTGATAGAGGCGCGACTGCAGCAGCTTCATGGCCGTCGCGCGGTTCTGATGCTGGGAGCGCTCCTGCTGGCAGGCGACGACGATGCCCGACGGTTCGTGTGTGATGCGCACGGCGGTTTCCACTTTATTGACATTCTGTCCGCCCTTGCCACCGCTGCGAAAGGTGTCGACCTTCAGGTCCGCGGGATTGATTTCGATCTCGATTTCATCGTCGATTTCGGGGTACACGAACACGGAGGCAAAACTGGTATGCCTGCGCTTGGCCGAGTCGAAGGGGGATATGCGCACGAGGCGGTGGACACCGATCTCGGATTTGAGGTAGCCGTAGGCGTACGCGCCCTTGACCTCGAACGTCGCGCTCTTGATGCCCGCGCCCTCCCCTTCGAGTTCGTCGACGATGGCCACGTCGAAGCCGCGGCGTTCACAGTAGCGCAGGTACATGCGGTAGAGCATTTCCGCCCAGTCCTGCGACTCGGTGCCGCCCGCGCCGGAATGAATCGTGAGAATCGCGCTGCGCTTGTCATCGATGCCCGACAGCATGTTCTTGAACTCGAGTTCACCCAGGAGACGTTCGAGGTCCTTGAGTTCGATGGCGATGTCACCGCCCATGGCCTCGTCCTGGCTCTCCTCGGCGAGTTCGATCAGGGCGTTGAAGTCCGCGGTTTTCACATCCACGGTTTCCCAGAGTTCCACCCACTCCTTCCGCAGTGTGATTTCCTGCATGACTTTCTGGGCCTCCATGTTGTCATCCCAGAAACCGGGGGTCTGCGTCTGTGCTTCGAGTTCGGCGACTTCGGATTTCTTTTTGTCTATGTCAAAGATACCCCCGAAGATCGGCGACCCGTTTGCGGATTTCTTTTCCCTTGGACTGGTAATCTTCGAACATGGCGGAATATCCTTATAAACTGAAAAATACTTCGACGGTGGAAAAGCGGGGCGTGTCGCCGATGTGGCGCCGTCCGCGGAGCCGGCGGCGCTGCCGACGCGGCAGGATGTATTCAACCGGGGTACGTTCCACGCGCAAATTCTGCGTGTTGACGGCCGGATCGAAGGAGAGCATGAACATGAGCACCAGCACGAGCAGGACGCGGCGCAGCGTGAACACGTTTTCGGGCCGGTTATTCACCGCCGTCTCCCTGGTAGCGTTCGTATGCCTCGATAATACTCTGGACCAGGCGGTGCCGCACGACGTCGCGCTTGTCGAAATACACGAAGCCCACTCCCTCAACACCGGTGAGCACGTCGCGAATCTCCACGAGGCCGCTTTGCGTTTTCGTCGGAAGGTCGATCTGCGTGATATCGCCCGTGATGATGGCGCGGGAATTGGCACCCATGCGGGTGAGAAACATTTTCATCTGCATGGACGTCGCGTTCTGCGCCTCGTCGAGGATGATGAAGGCGTTGTTGAGCGTGCGTCCCCGCATATATGCCAGGGGTACGATTTCGATTGTGCGCCGTTCGATGTAGGCCTTGAGCTTTTCAGCCGGCAGCATATCGTCGAGCGCATCGTACAGCGGCCGAAGGTAGGGATCGATTTTCTCGCGGAAATCACCCGGCAGAAAGCCCAGGCTTTCCCCGGCCTCAACGGCGGGACGCGCCAGCACGATTTTCAGCACCTCGTGCTTGCGCAGGGACGCCACCGCCGCGGCCACGGCGAGATAGGTCTTTCCCGTACCGGCGGGACCGATGGCGAAGACGATGTCGTTCGCCTTGATCGAACGCAGGTAACTGATCTGTCCGGGCGTGCGCGCCTTGATGTAGTCCTTCTTCGCGTAAAGCACGACGTTGTCGAGCTCGTCGGGGGAAAGTTCCGGTGAGGCGCCGCCGGTCATGATGTCGATGACGGTATTGACATCCCGGTCCGACAGCGCGTCGGTCTTGTTGACGATGAACACCAGTTCCTTGAGCACCTTCTCGATCTGGTCGACCACCTCGTCCTCTCCGCGGATCATGATGCTTTCCCCGCGGGCGACGATGGTCGCTTCGAAGCGCTCCTCGAGTATACGCAGGTGGGCGTCATTGAATCCGAAGAGCACCACGGGATTGGTTCCGTCGATGCGTATGCGCTTCTCTACTTCCAACGATTCCTCGAAAAACTGTTGCTGTGTTTCGTTGCCGGTGCCCCCGGTCCCGGTGAGGGAGCTGCGGAGACGGAAAAACCCTTACATCTTGCAATGTAAGGGTTTTTCCCGTAAAACGTGATGGAGAACGCGGTCGCCGCGCGGAGAACTTACTTGTTGACGTTCTCCGGCGAGGAACCGGTGTCCATGCCGCCCATTTCCGCTTCGCGTTTCTGGCGATAGTAGCGGCGGGCAGCGCTTTCCTCTTCCGGTGTCAGCGGTGCAGGTGCCGGAATCTTCAGGACCTGGCCCGGGAAGATGATGTCGGGATTCTTG
>JAVVFP010000170.1:0-6657 GCA_032250495.1 Bacteroidota bacterium
CACATCCAACACGGCGACAGCCAGCATCCTGCTTCCCGTTATCGCCGCCGCCGCGGTGTCGATCGGACAGCATCCCCTCCTGCTCATGCTGCCCGCCGCACTCAATGCCTCTTTCGCCTTCATGCTCCCGGTCGCCACCCCACCGAACGCCATCGTGTTTTCGGCGCCGTGGATTTCCATTCGCATCATGGCCCGCACCGGCATCCTCCTCAATTTCACCGGCGTCTTCCTCGTGACCGCGATGATGTACCTGCTGGGAATGACGGTATTCTCCATCACGCTCGACGTACTCCCGCTCTGGACCCGGTAACAGCACGCGGGCGCTGCGCGAAAACGGGCGGAGCGAACGGTGAACCGGCGGGGATGTGTTTTTGATCCTTCCCTGCCTTGTATATTGTTGCCGCAGGCGTCAAATTGGTGGCTGGAACGCATCGATCACAGCTTTCATGCAGGAATGAACGCGACGCGCAGCAAAATCCTCCCCCTTTTTCTCCTTGCTCTCCTCTTCGGCAGCGCCGGTGATCTCCTGGCCCAGGATGATGGCTTTCGTCTCAAGCGCACCAAGAAGGAGACCGTCCCCATCACGGCGGCGGTCCTTGCGGGCTACAACGGCCTTTCCACTCCGGCCGATAAAATCCAGGACATGTACGAGCACAGCAACCTGACCTCGCTCGGCGGTGTGGCAGTGGGACTGCAGGGAATGATCGAAATGGACACGATATTGACGCAGGTCTGGGTCGGGGCGGAGCTGACATATTACCGCATGGGCAGGCGTTGGCTCGCGGACGATCCGGGCGTGTATTTTCCCGGGGAGGAAATTCGCGTGGATGCGGTGGAGACGCTGTGGGGGCTGGGAGCGAACGTGATCCTGGCGATCGGTCCGGTCAGCCGTTTTACGCTCATCTTCGGTCCGGGCCTGCAGTTCCATGACGGACGCATCGACAAGGAGCTGCGCATCGAGGGAAATATTTACGAGGACCGCGTCATTCCGACAGCGCTCGCTTCCGTCAATTTCCAGCTGCTGCGCTACGACCACGGCAGTATCGATGCGAACTTTCGAGGACTCTGGGGCTTCGGGGATTACGGCAGCTTCCAGTTCCAGTCCATGCTCGGTTTCGCCTTCAATTTCTGACGTATACCGGGCCTACCGTTCCTCGTCGAGGGGCACCATCACGCTGATGGCCCCGCGGAGATCGCCGGCGACGTAGCCGGTGGCCTGATCTTCCGGGTAACGCTCCGCGATGGCGGCGCGCACTTCCGCATCCAGCTTTTCCTCCGGGGCATGACAGGCGAGGCAGGGCTTCTTTATCGTGATCGGTTTCATGTAGCGCAGTACCTCACGGCCGTCAATCGTGACGACCTCGCTGTGCAATGTGGTGGCCTCCAGGACACCGTCATCGGCCATGTCCTGAAATCGGCGCAGCACCGCGCGCTCGTAATCATCGGGAGCGTCCACCGGATTCCGGGGCTTGTCGCTTACGCGCCGCAGGCGAAGCGCGTTCGCGGCGGCGACCTCATCGGTCAGCGGCTGCGCTTTCTCGGCGCAGGTGAGGACGGCGTGCGCCGGTCCCCCCTCCTTCATTGCGCGCTGCACTTCTCCGAGCAGCGTTCCCACCAGCTCATTGGCGGCCTTCTCCGCACGCTGTTCCGCGGACTTCCGTGTCGCCGCGGTCTCCCGTGTCGCCGCGGTCTCCTCCGTCGCCGTGTCATTC
Organism: Bacteroidota bacterium; assembly: GCA_032250495.1. Classification (GTDB taxonomy): domain Bacteria; phylum Bacteroidota; class Ignavibacteria; order SZUA-365; family SZUA-365; genus BM516. Next base: position 1,713 of record JAVVFP010000170.1, read on the forward strand.
CCGCCGCCGCAGGCAGGCAGGAGCAGGACGAGGGCGAGCAAAGCTGTGAATGTACGCATCATCGGTGCATCTCCTTAATTGTTGTCTTCGATGGTGGACCGTTCTGCCATCGGCGCGATCCAGAGCTGCAGCAGCGCCTGCAGGTAGGTGAATGCCTGCCGGTATATACCGGGTTGTCCACTCTCGCGCGGACCCGCGACATTGAGTACGCGCACCTCGTGCCTGCGCAGCCATTCCGCCGTCATGGCAAGGCTTGCCTGCTCTTCGAGGACAACGACCAGCTGCGGCTTCCTCAGTCCCTCCGCCACGGTCCTGGTATAGCGTGTTCCGCCCGTCAGGGGCGCGTGTGCCGCGATGATGAGCGTGGCGTCGGCGTCCCGCACATTCCACATCGTGCGCTGCTCGTAGGAAGCGGAGGGCGTCTCCACGAGCGGATACGACGCATCGATCACCCCATCCTCCGCCAGGCGGCCTTTCGGACACCAGCCCCCGCGTGCGAGGCCCAGCTTCCCGGCGACATCCAGCGCCGCGCGGTCGACGCCGGTCTGTCCCCCGGACATTATGCGAATTTCGTTCTGCATGTGAAGCAATACTACGAAGGGGCAAGAAAGAATGCAATCTCAACAAGACTTGCAGGATTTCTTGACGTGAATATCACAAAATGCTAGATTGATCAAGTCCTCGAAAATCAAAGGCCTACCTCAATGCCCAAACTTCCTTCCTCGGTTTACAATCCAGTCAGCCTCGTCGGTGTAGGAATCGCACTTGTTTCCTTCGGCACGGTTGTCGTGTTCTTCGTGATGGACGTCCTCGGATATACCGATTCCCCCTATCTCGGGATTTTCACCTACATGATCATCCCTGCCATACTTATTCTCGGCCTGCTGCTCATACCCGTCGGGGTCTGGCTCGAGAAGCGTCGCCTGAAAAAGCAGGGGGGGAAAACGCGGAAATACATGCTCATCGACCTGAACGAGCCCACGCACCGCGCGGCGGTGATGGTGTTTGCGGTCGGCACGATGCTGTTGATCGTCGTCTCCGCGGCAGGGACGTACCAGGCATACAACTACTCGGAGTCGGTGGAATTCTGCGGCGAGGTCTGTCACGAGGTGATGTACCCGGAATACATGGCCTACCAGCACTCCCCGCATGCGCGCGTTCCCTGCGCGGAATGTCACATCGGCGAGGGTGCGGACTGGTTCGTGAAGGCCAAGATTTCCGGCGCCTACCAGGTGTACTCGGTGGTTTTCAACAAGTACAGCAAGCCCATCGAAACGCCGATCGCGAACCTGCGTCCCGCGCGTGAAACCTGCGAGCACTGCCACTGGCCCAGCAAATTCAGCAGCGACAAGAAACTCGAGAAAGTGTATTTCCCGATCGACACCGCGGACGCGAAGCCGTGGAAAATCACCATGGACCTGAAAATCGGCGGCGGGCAGAGCGAGCTCGGTCCCACCGAAGGCATTCACTGGCACATGAACACCGCCAATGACGTCCGCTATATCGCGATCGACGAGAAGCGACAGGTCATCCCGTGGATTTCCTCGACAGGACTCGACGGCGTGACGCGCATTTACCGCGCGGTGGAAAATACGATGGAGGACGAGGAACTCGCCGGCTTCGAGAAACGGAAAATGGACTGCATCGACTGCCACAACCGTCCCTCGCATATCTACTACCCCCCGTTCCGCACCATCAACGACGCCATGGCCGCCGACCGCATCGTAAGCACGCTGCCGAACATCCGCGCCATCGCATCACATGCGCTGACGCGTGAGTACGCGTCCCTCGAGCAGGCCATGCGCATGATACCGGACGTCGTGCGTGACGAATACCGCACGCATGCACCCGAAGTACTCGCACAGCGCGGGGCGGAGGTCGACAGCAGCATCGCGGAGATCGAACGCATCTTCCAGCGCAACTTCTTCCCGTCGATGAAGGTGACATGGAAGGAATATCCGAACAACATCGGGCACATGTACGACAAGGGCTGCTTCCGCTGTCACGACAACAAGCATGTCTCCGACGACGGTCGAACGCTATCGAACGACTGCAACATCTGCCACACGATCATCACGCAGGGACCGGCCGGGGATACCGAAAGCGATCTCCGCGGACTGCCCTTCCGTCACCCGGCGGACATCGACGGGGCCTGGCGCGACGTCCCCTGCAGCGACTGCCACCTCGGGATCTGAGTCCGCGACCGCGTCCCGAATATTGGAGACAGGTCCATTCCGGTATTCATCCCCGGATATCCGGGTAGAAAAAAAGGCATGCTTCCATGTGGATTTATTGGCAGAATTTTGCCAATTTGGTATGGCAATAGTTTCCTTTACCAACTATTGCCAACCGTGAAAATCAACGTAATATCGCACATCTGACCAGGCAACTCTCATGCACCTCCCACCCAAGGCCCATTCGATGCCTGCAAAAAAGACTTTGATCCCTGCTACTCTCCTTCTCGCCCTCGTTTTCCTGCTCCCTGCCGGTATCCGCGCACAGTCGGCAGAGGACTGCCTGATGTGCCACAACGATCCGGAATTCGAGATGGAGAAGAACGGTCGCACCGTTTCCATATACGCGAATCCGGCCGTACTGAAAAAATCTCCGCATGCGGATCTCGACTGTGTGTCCTGTCACACCGGTTTCGACCCCGACAATTTGCCGCACAAGGAGAATATCACTCCCGTCCGCTGCACCAGCTGTCACCAGGGCGCGGTCATGGAGCATCAATTCCATTCCGTGCAGCTGTCCCTCGCTGCTTCCAACGGTACGCTCGACGAATCCTGCAAGCAGTGCCACGGCGAGCATAACGTGCTGCCGCTCGAGGACGAAAGCAACCCCTTCCATCATTCGAACATGACCGAGTCCTGCGGGAAATGTCACCCGGACGTCACGCACTCCTTCGCGTCCTCCGAGCACGGCAAGGCCCTGTTCGGCGGCGTCAAGGGCGCGCCGACCTGCATTTCCTGTCATACGCGCGACGTGACCGGACATCAGGGCAAGCTCAGCACGCTGGAGACCAAGCGCCTGCAGGAGACCCTCTGCCTCGAATGCCATGAGGACAACGAGGACGTGCGCAGTCGCATGGGACCATCGGTCAGCTTCATCAAGGCTTACGAGCACAGCGTACACGGACTTGCCCTGCACCGGGGGAATGGCGAGGCCGCCAACTGCGTGGACTGTCACGGCAGCCACGAGATGAAACGCTCTTTCGACCCGACGTCCCGTATACACAAGATGAATGTGGCGGAGGACTGCGGGCAGTGTCACACGGACATCGCGGCGGAATTCAACGAAAGCATTCACGGCGAGGCCATCGCACGCGGCAATCTCGATTCCCCGACCTGCAACAGCTGTCACGGCGAACACAACATCCTTCCGACGAGCGACCCCGATTCCCCCGTGGCCGCAGCGAACGTCTCGCAACAGGTCTGCAGTCCCTGTCACAGTTCGCTGAAAATGTCAGAAAAATACGGGTTCAGCGCAGGACAGGCGCGCAGTTACGAGGACAGTTATCACGGACTCGCCGTCAAGGGTGGATCGGCCGAAGCCGCGAACTGCGCCAGCTGTCACGGCGTACACAATATCAAGCCTTCGAGCGACCCGACCTCCCTGATACACAAGGACAACCTGGTCGAAACCTGCGGTAGCTGTCATCCCAACGCCAACGTCCGCTTCGCGACCGGCAGGATACACGTGACCGAGAGCGACAGGGAGAACGATCCCATACTGTACTGGATCGCATACATTTACATCATCCTCATCGTCGTGGTCATCGGCGGCATGCTCGCACACAACGTGTTGGACTTCCGCAAGAAGGCACTGCACAAGCTCAAGACGCGTCGCGGCCATTACCCGCATCACAGCGCCGGCTCCACGCTGCACGTCCGCATGACGCTCAACGAGCGGCTGCAGCATGCATCGCTGCTGGTCAGCTTCATACTGCTCGTGATCACCGGCTTCATGCTCCGTTTCCCGGATGCCTGGTGGGTGTCCTGGATTCGTGACGTCAGTACCCATGCCTTCGACGCGCGCTCCCTCATCCACCGTATCGCGGGCGTGGTCATCATCGCCGCAAGCGTCTATCACATTTTCTATCTCGCAATGACGGAGCGCGGACGTCAGCTGTTCAAGGACCTGCTTCCCCGCTGGAAGGACGCCACCGACGCCGTTGGCATCCTGAAGTACAACCTCGGGTTCTCCGACGAGAAGCCGAAGTTCGACCGCTTCAGCTACATTGAGAAGTCCGAGTACTGGGCCCTGGTCTGGGGCAATATCGTGATGGGCGCCACCGGCATCATCATGTGGTTCGACGAGTTCTTCCTCGGCATCTTCACCAAGCTGGGGTATGACATCTCCCGCACCATCCACTACTACGAGGCCTGGCTGGCGACGCTCGCCATCCTCGTATGGCATATTTACTTCGTCATCTTCAACCCGGACGTGTACCCGATGAACCTCGCCTGGATCAAGGGGACGATCACCGAAGAGGAAATGGAAGACGAACATCCTCTCGAACTCGAACGCATCCGTGCAAAACGAAAGGAGGAAGGTGCGCAGGACGATATGATCGATATTCCCGTCGACGGCGACTGACGCCGACGGAATACCGCTGTCTGCAGCACCCAGGTACAGTATATGCTGAAACACTTCACACAATATCCGCATGCGGGATCGCGGGTCGCCATGGCGATCCCCGCGATTCTCGCATTTCTGCTCCTCCCGTCGCTGCTTGTGGCGCAGGACAACGCGAACTGCTACATGTGCCATGAAGACCGCGAACTGAGCGGTTCCCTGAACGGACGAACGCGGTCAATGTTCGTCGACGAGAGAATTATCAAGCAGTCCGTCCACGGTGAATTCGAGTGCACGATCTGTCACCTCGACGTCGACCCGGAAGATCTCCCGCATGCCGAGGACCTTGACCCGGTCGATTGCGGCA
>JAVVFP010000171.1:0-6549 GCA_032250495.1 Bacteroidota bacterium
GCTTGAGTATCACCCAGCTGCCGACCGCGATGAGGCCGAGGGCGGTGAGCGCGAGCGCGATATAGAAAATCGGCAGTCCGTAATCCGCGGTCACGACGCGGATATTCATGATGGTTCCGTCGCGCTCGATGGTGTATTCGAGCGCTTCGCCGCCCGCCCCGGTGACCAGGTAGTTGTTGGCGTCAAACCTGTCCTTGACGGGATTGCCGTTCACCGCGACGATCACGTCGCCGACGCGCAGTCCCGCACGGTCGGAAACACCACCTTCGGTCACGTCGATGATCGTGACCTTGCCGTCGATGTCCGTGTACAGGTTTTCATCGGTGGTCACCGAAGCGAAACGCAGCATCCACATCGTGCTGAAAGCGAGCGCGATGATCAGTGCCGCGCTGTATACGCTTCGTACGAGACGCGGGTTGTCGTTATAGAAAGAGAGTCCTTGCATACACGAGTGAGCTTCCTCTGCCGGTATACACCGCCGGCGGATGGGTATACACCGCCGGCGGATGATTGTTGCAGTCAGCGCCGTTCGAGCGCGTCGAGATATTCCTGCTCGGCGCGGAGCAGGTTCTCGACGGCGCGGTGGTAGCGACTGCGCTGCCGCAGCGCGAGCGCCCGACGGAACGCCTCGAGCGCCCCGCTGAAGTTCTGCTGGTACTGCAGGGTGAGTCCGAGATCGTACCAGAGAATATCGGCATTTTCCCGGTCGCCATCCTCATCGATCATGCGGCGCAGCAGGGTGCTGGCATCCGTCCACCGCCCCTCCTCCGCGTGCTGTATCGCCGTTTCTATGAGCGGGTAGTCGCCGTCGACGAGGAAGGTGACCAGTTCGCGGTCGGTCACCGGACGGGTGGCGCTGCGCATCGCCTCGACGATCTGCCGCGCGAGGTCTTCGGCGAACACCGCGGTGATGAGCGCGGGTGGATCCTGTTCGACGGAATGGGTTTCGTGCCTGGACTCGACCGACATGTTCTCCACGAAGGGGATTTTTCCTTCCGCGACATCGATGAGCATGATGCGGCAGGTCGCGTTCGCGCGTCCCTGGCGCACGCGCTTGACCCTCTCAGGGTCGCGCATGCTGCGGATGCTCGCATCGAGAATTTCCTCGCGGTACGAGGTCTCCATGACTTCGAGAAGCAGCAGGCACTCCGCATTCGCGGAGCGCGCCAGGCCCGCGGCCTCCCGCAGCGCCACGGTCCCGTGTACCGTCAGCACTCCGGCGGATGCACGCGGCGTGCGCACGAATTCCGTTTCCGGTGTGTCCGCAAGGACGGTCACGAGCTGTGCGTCGAGACGGTGCTGGAGAAGGACGGAGAGACTGTCGGGCTGGGGGGCGAAGGGGACGGCGACTGCGACGCGGGTACAGCCGTGCAGGTCGACAGCCGCGGGACGATGGACGGGAACGACGATACTGCGCGTACCGCAGCCGCTTGCTGCGAGCAGGAAAAACAGGGCGCACCCTGTCAGGATACGGAGGGACATGGAAACCTCCGTCAGCGATCAGTGGCGAGAAACGCTGCGTAAAGGATGATTGCGGCCAGTCCGAGAACCAGGATGACGCCGAGAACGGTCAGCATGAACTGTCCCATCGTGCTCTGCCGTCCTGCCGGACCCGCTTCGGCCGTATCCCAGTACGAAAGCGTGGTATCGGTTGTATACGTGTTGCCGTCCTGCGTTTCCACGTCCGCCGTACCGCGGATACCGGAGGGAGTCAGCCGCCAGTCGTCCCCGTGGAAGATGAGCGTCCCTTCGTCATAGGTGCGAACGCGCAGTCCCCCGGAAGGCGCACCGTCGTGCGCCGTCGTCTGCGCGGAACGCTGCATCATGGCGTCACGCTCCATAGCCGCGTGTGGCGACAGCGAGAGCTGCGGCGTGCAGGCGGTGAGGAGGAGGACGGCGAGTACGGGAAGGACAAATCGCATGGATCGATACATGGGCGTGACCGTTCGTTGCTGAAAGCAAGTTAGAAAATACGGCGACGCAAAAAAAGAAGGCAGTCATTTCAGACTGCCTTCGCGGAAAATTGCTGTCGACTGCGCTGTCAGCGCGTGATGAGCAGGCGGCGCGTCAGCGACTGCGTATTCGTGTTCAGCTTGTAAATGTAGACGCCGGGAGCCACGAGGCGGTTGTTGTTGTCGCGGCCGTTCCAGCTGATGGTCGAGCGGCCCATCGAGCGGGTTTCACTCACGAGCGTGCGCACTTCCTTGCCGAGGAGGTTATAGACCTTCAGGGAGACGTTGCCGGCGGAGGGCATGTACCATGAAACCGTCGTGTTGGCGTTCTTGCTGACGGAGAAAGGATTCGGGTAATTCTGTGACATGGCCAGGCTGCCTGCGGCCGGCGCGCTGCCTGACGTGGAGGTGAGTCCCGCCGCGGCGCAGAAAGTCATCACTTCCTTCTCGCTCGTATTGTCGAGGTTGGTCAGCGTCACCTCGACGCAGAAGCGTCCCGCCGTTGTGCCGGACATGAAGGTGATGTCGAGCTTTTCGACTCCATCGACCGGGAACACACCGTCGATCTGGTCCTGGTTCGGCTGGAAACAGTTCTGGAAGAAGCAGATCTGCGTCATCCAGTCGCCCGGCACTGCGCTGCGCTCGGTGATCTCTACGCGCAGGTTCAGGTCCTTGCCGCTCACGTTCGTGACTTCGATCTCGACGGGAATGTAACCGTTCAAATCTCCCGACTCCTCGGCCATGCCGGAGGCGACGGTGAAGCTCTGCGCGTCCATCGCCGGTGCATTCCACAGGAGCAGGGCCAGGAGGGGAAAAACAAATGCTTTCACAATACTTTTCATGTTTACTCCGTTATTCGCATAAGTACCTGAATATATTGAATCTCTTTTCATTGTACAAGGGCGACTTTTTCACGCTTCCCTGGGGAAGGAAACCCGGCCCTCTGCATATCAGACACCGGAAGGGTAAAAAACGTTACCCCGGGGAGGGGAAAAATGTTCCGCGACCGCAGCCGCGGGACACGGCATGTCTGATACACGGTGCATGTCTGATATACGGAAGGGGACGCGCTTTGTTACCGCGGATATCCCGCATTGTGCGTATATTAATGATTGTATGAGAATGGCGGCATATGTTTGATAAACTGGAAATAACGGTACAGCGTTTCGAGGACATCGGCCTCGAGATGAGCAATCCTGCGGTGGTCTCCGACCAGGCGCGTTTTCGCAGGCTGGCGCAGGAACGCAGTCAGCTCGAACCCATCGTGGAGGAATACCTCCGTTACAGGCGGCTGCGCAGCGACGTTGAAGGACACCGCGACATCATCCGCAGTGAAAGCGACGAGGATGTGCGCGCGCTCGCCCTGGATGAACTTGCGGGTCTCGAGGAGCAGCTTGCCGCATCGGAGAAGGAACTGAAATTCCTGCTCGTCCCGAAGGATCCCGACGACAGTCGCGATGTCATCGTGGAAATTCGCGCGGGGACGGGCGGGGAGGAAGCGGCGCTTTTCGCGGGTGACCTGTACCGCATGTACTCGCGTTACGCCGAGGTCAAGGGCTGGAAGCAGGAAGTCATTTCCCTGAGCGAGGCGGCCGCGGGCGGCATCAAGGAAATCACCTTCACACTGACAGGGGACGGCGTGTACGGCACGATGAAGTTCGAAAGCGGCGTGCACCGCGTACAGCGCGTCCCTGCCACCGAGGCCAGCGGTCGCGTCCACACTTCCGCCGCATCGGTGGCCGTGCTTCCGGAGGTGGAGGAAGTCGACGTCGCAATCAACGAGGGCGATTTGAGAACCGACATTTTCCGCGCCGGGGGCAAGGGCGGACAGAATGTCAACAAGGTCGAAACCGCCGTCCGGCTCACCCATATTCCCACCGGCATCGTCGTGTCCTGCCAGGAGGAGCGCTCGCAATTGAAAAACAGGCAGAAGGCCCTGAAAGTGCTGCGCGCACGCCTCTACGAGCAGCGCGCCGCCGCGCAGAACGCGGAGATTTCCGCCGCCCGCAAGTCCATGATCGGCAGCGGTGACCGCTCGGACAAGATTCGTACATACAACTTCCCGCAGAACCGTCTCACGGATCATCGCATCGGACTCACGCTTTACAACCTTGCAGACGTGATGAACGGTTTGCTCGGGGAAGTGGTGGAGAAGCTGAAAATCGCCGACCGCACGGCGCGGCTCCAGGAAGGAATACAGGGGGAGAACACATGAACGGACAAGAAAGCAGCGTCCCTTCCGCCATAAACGCAGGACCGCATTCGGTCGGCGGCGACGCCCCCCTGCTCGTGCTCACCGGTCCCTGCGTCGTCGAGGACAGGGAGACGATCATGCGTACGGCCGATGCCGTGCGTGCCGTCTGCGAGCGACTGGAACTCCCCGTCGTGTTCAAGTCCTCGTTCAAAAAAGCCAACCGCACGAGTCTCGACGCGTTCACCGGCCTCGGCCGGGAGGAGGCGCTGCGCATTCTCGAGGACGTGCGCAGCCGCTTCGGACTGCCCCTCGTCACCGACGTGCACGACGTGGACGACATTCGTGCCGCTGCCGATGTTGTCGATGTTCTCCAGATCCCTGCCTTCCTCTCGCGGCAGACCGACCTTCTCCTCGCCGCGGGCTCCAGTGGCCGCGCGGTCAATATCAAAAAGGGACAGTTCCTCGCTCCCGAGGACATGCGCCACGCGGCGGACAAGGTGGCCAGTACAGGCAACACCGATATCATGCTCTGTGAACGCGGGACCAGCTTCGGCTACCACGACCTGGTGGTGGACATGCGCGGGCTCGTGCTCATGCGTGCGCTCGGCTACCCGGTGGTGATGGACTGTACGCACGCCGTGCAGATTCCCTCGCGCGGAGGGAGTTCCGGTGGACGCCCCGAATTCATTTTTCCACTCGCCCGCGCGGCGGCGGCCGTCGGCATCGACGCCCTCTTCGTCGAAACACATCCCGACCCAAGCCGCGCCCGCAGCGACGCGGGCAGCCAGCTGCCGCTCGCACTGCTCGAATCCCTGCTCTCGCAGGTGCGGGCGGTGGATGCGGTGCGACGCACGTTTCACGCTCCGAAAGCCACGCCATGAATTCCGCAGTGAGTCCGAAAATCAATCCCCAGATCGCCCGCCGTCTCCGTCGCATCGAGGCCTTTCTTCTCGATGTGGACGGCGTGCTCACCGACAGCGCCATCACACTGACGCCCGACGGACTGCAGTCCCGCGTCTTCCACATGATGGATACCGACAGCATTCAGTCCGCACAGGCGCTCGGCGTCCATTTCGGCATCATCACTTCGCATGCGTCCGAGGCCGTGCTCGAACGGGCGCGCGAACTCGAAATACATGACGTCTATCACGGCATGTATGACAAGGCCGAGGCCTATGAGGATTTCAAGTCACTGTACGAACTCGACGACGAGCAGATCGCCTTCATGGGCGATGGCATACTCGACCTGTCCGTGCTCAGGCAGGTGGGCTTCGCCGCGACTCCGTCGAACGCGCATCCCAGCGCCCGCATGGCCGCGCATTACGTCTCGCGACATCGCGGGGGACACGGGGCCGTGCGGGAAGTGCTCAACCTGCTCGTGCACGCCCGTACCGAAGCGGAAATGTAGGGGGAAAGCGTCACCCGGGGGTGAAAGCGTCGCCCGGGGGTGAAAGCGTCACTCAGTCAAATTCCTGCTGGAAGCGTTTATCGTCGATCAGCAGCCGCGTCACCGGTTTTCCGCCGATGACGTGCTCGTCGATGATTTCATCCACGTCCGCGACGGAAACGCCGCCGTACCAGGTGCCGTCCGGGTACACGACGACGACGGGTCCGAATTCGCAGGCGTCGAGACAGCCGGACTTGTTGGCGCGGTAGATGGTGGTCAATCCCCGCTTTTTCAGCGAGGACTTGAACGCCGCGCGTATCTCCTCCGAGCATTTCCTCCCGCAGGAACCGCGGGGATGGTCCTCATCGCGGAGGTTCTCACAGACAAGAACATGCCTTTTGTAGCGTGCCATGGAATTCCTTCATGCATGTGGCGGACGGTCAGCCCGGGGGCCACTGCATCTGGCGGCCGCCCAGCAGGTGCAGATGGATGTGGAAGACGGTCTGGCCACCCTGGTGGTTGCAGTTCATCACGAGGCGGTAGCCGTGATCGAGTTTCAGGTCGCGCGCGACCTTGCTCGCCACGTACAGCATGTGTCCCATGAGCGCTTCGTCTTCCTCCCTGAGATCGTCGAGCATGGGGATCTGCTTTCTCGGGACGATGAGAATGTGCACGGGTGCCTGGGGGTCGATATCGTGGAAAGCGACCACGCGGTCGTCCTCGTAAACGAATTTCGCTTCCAGTTCGCGCTGAATTATTTTGGTGAAAAGTGAGTCGGACATGTCGGTCTACCGATGTTGATAAATGATCACGACCGCGGTCGTGATCAGGAATGCGTGAAGATACTGAACTTACAACATCGGTCCGCCGTGATCAAGTCACACGCTGCGAACGTCCGGCGCGAACGCCCGGCGCGAACGCCCGGCGCGAACGCCGTCTGGAGAATGAGCGGGTGATTGCGTATACTTGATCATCACGGACCGCACGGGGTTCGTTCCTCAATGTTATCCAGTATG
>JAVVFP010000172.1:0-6539 GCA_032250495.1 Bacteroidota bacterium
CCCCTGCCGATGGCGCGCACGTCATCGTACGGGGCGGTATGCCACTCGGTGATCTGCGTGCCTGTGCCATCGTCCATGTAGCGCATGAAGCGGTCCATCATGTAGTATTTGAACATGGTGCCGTACATCATGACCATCATCTCCTTCTCCATCTCGACGGAGGCCGCTTTCGCGGGATCGCCGCTGCGATAATACGTCGGGAGATTGTACGGAACGAACATGCCGCCGAAGGGCCCCATGTTCTGCAGGTCGATGTGCTGTTTGCCGTTGAACACTTTCATGGCGTAGAGCTTGGACGGCTTTTTCTTCGCGATCGGTCGCATGACGCGTTCGTACCACGCCGCGTAGTCGTAGTCCTGGTACTCCGGCCATTTCTGTGTGGGACGGTAGAAGACGTAACGGTCCTCCCCGTTGGGATTGTCGCCGATGGCGTTGCCGAGGAAGGTCGCGTCGCCGTTCCACCACTTGTAGGTGATTCCCCGGCCGGGCTGCGTTTCCTTCTCGATGTCGGTGTAGACGTAGACGCCGGGATGCTCTTCGTACATCGGCGTATCGAAATCACGCATCGTCGCATTGTCCTCCTGCAGCGAGGGAATGTGGCAGGTTACGCAGGCCACTTTCTCGGTGTGCATGTTGAGGAATTCCGCGATCTCCTCGTTCTCCGCATGCGGCGCGTCGGTGTGACAGCTCGCGCATGCGATCTCGACATCGGGCAGGTCGTTGGTCATCATCGTCGTCGTGTGCTGTCCCTTCGCGATGTAATGTCCCTCGGTGACGTGGCAGTCCGTGCAGTTGAGTCCCGCAGCCGCATGCACGTCCCAGCTCGGGGAGAACGGCGTGCCGCGCTTCGAGCCCGGGTGAAGGACGCGGGGACGCTCGCGGCCGGTATTGAGCAGACTCTGGAAAAAGGAGGTGTCCGTGCTGTCGATATAAATGTCCCCGCCGAAGTTGTGCTGATGGCAGCGCAGACAGGTCTGCGAGGTCGTCGTGGTGACCGAGAGTGCGGCGCGCATGCTGCGGTCCATCTCCCAGCGCTTGAGTCCGTTGTCGTCCATCGTCACCTGCTTGGCATTCATGTCATAGCCCTGGGAGTGGCAGATCAGGCAGTCGATGGCGTCCTTTTCCTCCTGCTTCGTCTCATAGCCGGGCATCATCTCCCCGAGCGGCGCCTGGTACTGGCCGCCGATATGACACTGTCCGCAGCCCTCGGAAAGCGTGTCGCCGTGCTCGGTCACCACCAGTTCCGCCCATGCCGTCATCGCGAAGCTGCCGGGCTTGGGACAGGGACGGTTGATTTTTCCCATGGCGAAGTTGTCGGCGAGTTCGCCGTTGAATCCCCAGACATTGGTACGCCTCTCGGTGAAGAAGCGGTAATGCGCCGAGGTGAGGAGATTGTGCATGAGGTCGACGGTCTTTTCCTCACCGCTCACGGCGTCCTCCACCGTAATGTCCTCATGACACTGCAGGCAGGTCTGCGGTCCTTCGTACGCGGTGATGCCCGCCTCGCGGAAAATGTCGACATGCTTGAATTCGTGGTCGAATTCCTCGTCCAACTGCGCCGCGATGGCCTCGAACTGCGCGTCGCTGACTTCCTCCACCGCGTAAGTGATCTCCCCCGGACGGCTGTCGGCCGGCAGCATGAAATTGATCATGTCGGACCAGAAGGCCCAGGCGGAAACGGCAAGAAGGGGGATGAGGACGAGGAGGGAAAAGAGAAAGGTGCGGGATTTGTTGGTCATTGCTGCTCCTGGTTTGCAGTACTCTCGGTTTACGTTCCGGCCCTATATCGGAGTAGCCGGTCTTCAGCTCCAGGAGTAGGATGCAGCAGGCGCACGGGAGGATTCGCTGCCTGTAAAAAAAAAATCACTTCCATGGGAGCAGGCAAAGCAGCTTACGCCAGGCGGTATATCGTGAAGCGGTCGGCGCGTCCCTTGACCGTCACATTTTCTATGCGTTCGCAGGTGGCGGAGTCGAGTTTCGCCATGCGAAAGGTTTCCTCGGAAATGAGGATGTCTGATCCGTGGATTTTGTTGAGCTGTTCGATGCGCGAGGCGAGAATGACCGTGCTTCCCGTCACCGAGTACTGCCGCCGTTCTGCCGACCCGATGTTGCCCGTCAGGGCTTCCCCGCTGTGTATGCCGATACCGATGCGCGTCGGTGGAATGCTGCCCTCCTCGACCATGCGCTGAATTCCTGCATGGATCTCGATCGCACTCGCGACGGCATGCGCGGCATGCTCCTCGTCCTCGAGCGGCGCGCCGAACGTCGTCATGAAGCCGTCCCCGAGGAACTGGTTGACGATGCCGGCATGCGCTCCGATGACGCGTATCATGAAGGAGAAGAGCGTGTTGAGATAGTTGACGACTTCATCGGGCGCATGCCGGGCGGTGAATGGCGTGAAATCGCGGATGTCGAGAAACATCACCGTCACGCTGCGCAGTCGTCCACGCAGCGCCTGCGCACTGCGCAGCAGTTCCCTGGCCACCGGCTCGGACACCTGCTGACCGAAGAGGTCGATGGCCTGGTTCTTGGCCTCAACCTCCTGCACGGTGTGGACGATTTTCTCTCTGATGATGCGTGCAATGACTCCCGCGACGATGCCCGCACCGAGAAGCATGACGCTGCGGGCGACATACAGGGCAGTGGTATCGAACATCGGGGCGACGCCCTCTCCTCCACCGTTCTGGTGAAAGTACCAGGCGATGCCGACGTATTGCAACGCGGCCAGCAGTCCGGTCCACAGGCTGAGCAGTACGTTGAGGCGAAGGATTGAGAGGAGGATGAAAATGAAATACAGTGCCGTGAGCGGAGAAACCAGCGTGAGCAGCGGCGGAATACTGGAACTCAGGATGAGCATTCCGACTGTCGGAATGGAGATTTCCACGAGCGCGTTCCAGTACCGCACGGGCTCGGGCAGCATCTTTCCACGATGCTCGCGAAAGCGGATGACATGGTTGAGCGCATATTCGTACAGCGCGACCGCGAACAGCATACCCGTGAGCTGGTAACGTGTCGGCCCGGTACCGAATACCTTTTCATAATCCGCGGGAAGAAGGGCGGTAAGAAGGAGGAAGAGCAGGGACGCGGAGAGGAAAAGGTAGGCAAGGATGCGCGCCCGAAGTCGCTCGCTGAGAATCGTCTCTCCACGCAATTGCGCCGAAAGGAGCGGACCTGCGTTCATCGTGATCTCCCCTGCCGTGATGAAGGACGCGGCCGGCCGGCGTTGCCCGTGAGTATCTCCTTCTGTGCGCGCTTCCCACGAAGGCCTTTCTCCACAAAAAGATCTTCACCGGTGAACGGGTTTTTCCCGGTATGATACATGACACTGGCCCAGGTGCCGGGCGTGGGTGTGAAAATCTGCACCTGTTCGGGACTGATTGCGAGCGCATGCGCGGCGAAGTGCTGCAGGCTGCGCATATGCTTTTCCTCGGAACCGGGATAGGCGGCGATGAAATAATAGGTGAGAAACTGTTTTTTCCCCGCCTTCCGCGTGAGCGCAAAGAAGCGGGCGCGAAAATCGAGCAGGTCCCCGCTCCCCCCCTTCCCCATCAGGTCCAGCACGGCGGGATCGCTGTGCTCGGGTGCGAGTTTGAGCTGCCCCGACACATGGTGCCGCACGAGCTCTTCCATGAATTCCATTCCGCAGCGCCGGTCGGCCATGACCATGTCATGCCGTATGCCGCTGGCGACGAACACGTGGCGGATTCCGGGTAGTGCGCGCAGCTTTCGCAGCAGGCGCGTGTAGCGTCCGTGATCGACGGGCAGCTGCCGACAGAGTTCCGGAAACACGCAGCGCTTGTCGGTGCAGGCGCCGCGCTCGATTTTCTTCGCGCATTCGAAGCCGTACATGTTGGCCGTCGGTCCGCCGACATCGGGGATGACGCCCTTGAACGCCGGGTGCGCGGCAAAACCCGCGGCCTCGTCGAGAATGGATTGTTCGCTGCGCCAGCGCACGCGCCGTCCCTCATGCACCGCGATGGCGCAGAAATTGCATTCCCCGTAACAGCCGCGATGCGTCTGTATCGAAAAGCGTATCGTATCGAGTGCCGGCAGTCCTCCCGCGTCCGCCTGCCCTGCCGCCCCCGCGTCCGCCTGCGCGGACCGCTGCGCGTACGCGGGATGGGCAGCACGCGCGAAGCGGAGCGCATGGACGCGGTCGAGCTGCTCCTGCGTTTCGTACGGCGGTGGGGGATGCTGGAGAAGCCAGCGGTCGCCGTGCGCCTGTGCGAGTCCCTGCGCGGTGACGGGATCCGTATTGTCATAAAAGGCGCGGTACATCCGGAGAAAGGCCGTGGTGTCGGATTTCACTTCTTCGTAGGAAGGAAGACGGAGGTAGCGGTCCGGCGGAGTTTTCACTATGGTGCAGGTACCGGGCAGCGCGTCGGCGTCACCGCCTTGCGCCAGCGCGTCGGCGAGGGCGCGCACGGTGGCTTCGCCCATGCCGTAGACGAGGAGGTCCGCCTTGGCGTCGAAGAGCACGGAACGCCGGACGCTGTCGCTCCAGTAGTCGTAATGCGCGATGCGCCGTAGGCTCGCTTCGAGTCCACCGAGCACGATGGGCACGGTGTTCCTGAAGTGGCGACGGACCAGATTGCTGTAGGCGATCACGGCGCGGTCGGGTCGACGCGTATTTTTTCCGCCGGGAGTGTAATCGTCCGCGCGCCGTTTCTTCTGCAGCGCCGTGTAGTTGGCGACCATCGAGTCCACGCTGCCGGCTGTGACTCCCCAGAACAGTCGGGGCTCCCCGAGACGAGTGATGTCATCGGGACTGCCGGGATCCGGCTGCGCAATGATGCCCACGCGGTAGCCCGCGTCGACGAGCACTTTCCCGATAACGGCCACACCGATCTGCGGTGCGTCGATGTAGGCGTCTCCGCTGACGAGAACGACATCGAGCGCTTTCCAGTCCAGGCGGCGCATTTCTTCCTTCGTGGTGGGGAGAAAATCCATTCGCGCTACCTTCTTTCGCGGCCGGAACGCACGCCGTAATCCCGGAATTTTTCAATGACGCGGCGCATCTCTTCGTCGTCGAGAACGACGGGCGTGCCGATGCAGCGGGCCTGGTAGTGAACGCGGGCCACCAGCTCGACTTCCTCCGCGATGGCGAACGCACGTTCGAGCGTGGACGCGAGCGCGAGCAGTCCATGATTGGCCAGCAGCGTCGCGTGGTATTCCTTTCCCAGGGTCGCGACCGCATTCGTGGCGAGTTCCGCACTTCCGTAGGTGGCGTACGGTGCGACAGGCACCTGTGTCCCTGCGAAGCCCACCAGGTAATGTGTGGCGGGAATCGCTTCGCGCAGGCAGGCGAACGTCGTCGCATAGGGGGAATGCGTATGGACGATGGCCTGCGCATCGTCGCGCGCGCGGTACACGGCCGCGTGCATCGCGAGCTCGCTCGAGGGAAGGGCGTCCCCTTCCACCACGCTGCCGTCGAAGCGGCAGACCGTCACGCTCTCCGCGCGCAGCTGTTCGTAGGGGATGCCGGAGGGACTGATGCACATCATGTCCTCCTGCGAGAGACGGACCGAGATGTTGCCGCCGGAACCCGTGGTCAGTCCTGCGCGCAGCATGGCACGACAGTGCTCGGCCACGGCACGGCGGTGCTCGGCCACGGCACGGCGGTGCTCGGCCACGGCGCGGCGGATGTCGATATGCTGCTGCTGATTCTCGTTCAAGGACGTTTCTCCGGTCAGATTTTCCTCAATGTACAAAAATGCAGGAAGCCGCGGGTTGTATTTTGCAAAACAGCCTGAAATCGTATATTACCCCATTCGCATCAACTGATCAGTGACTACAAACCCAGGAGGTCATATGAACCGTTACCAGGAATTACTTGCCCTTGTCCAGTCCTTCGAGTCCGACTTCGAAAAATTCTACGACAAGGGAAACAAATCCGCCGGCACGCGCCTGCGCAAGCATATGAACGAGATCAAGAAGTACGCCCAGGACGTGCGTATGGAAGTGCAGTCCATCAAGAAGAGCGAGGAAGACTGAGAGGAGCCGTGTTCGCATGACCACCACTCTTCCCCTGCAACTTCCTCCCCGCTTTCATTTTGAGCACACCATCTATTCCCATGGGTGGTGTGCTCTTTTTCCTTTCCGCCTGTCGACCGCGGGCCCGACGCTCCGCTATACGCTCCCTTCCATCGCGGGAAAAGCGGATACGCTCGTATTCACTTCCACGGGAAAATCTGGCGTCGCCGCCGTCGTCGAACATCGCGGCGCGATCTCCGCGCAGCGCCGGCGTCGCGCCGCTGATGCCGCCGCCGCGATACTGCATCTCGACCTGGACCTGCGTCCGTTCTACGCGCGCATACGCGAGGACCGGGATTTTTCGTGGATCGCACGGCACAACACCGGCCGCATGTTGCGCGGCGCCACGTTTTTCGAGGACGCGGTCAAGATGATACTGACCACGAACTGTTCCTGGTCGCTGACGACGCGGATGAACGAACGGCTGCACCGGCATTTCGGTAGCGGCGGAGAAGCAGCGGAGCATGCCGCCTTCCCCTCCCCCGCCTCCATCGCCGACAGCTCCG
>JAVVFP010000173.1:0-6521 GCA_032250495.1 Bacteroidota bacterium
CGGAGACGAAGCCGATTAGCAGGAAGGAAAGTTGCAGCTTGCTCTTGAGTTTGACGGCGGGTAAGCGGAGGGGCATACGGGGTCGTTCTCGGATGAGTGCAGGCGGCTCTGTCACCAAACATACACCTGGCGCGGTAAAGAATCCAGACGGGGCGGTCCGTGAATCCTTGTGCCGCCATGGACATCACATATTACGTAACATCGTATGTGTCATCAACAAGTCATTGATACCCATGGATATGAAAATAGTTTTCCCCGGAAACAAGAAAGTGGACGCCGTATTCAACGGTTTCCGCATCAGTACAGATCAGCCCACCTTCGGCGGCGGCGACGGAACGGCACCCGCGCCCTTCGATCTCTTTCTCGCCTCGCTGGGCACTTGCGCCGGAATATATGTCCTCGGCTTCTGCCAGCAGCGCGGTTTGCCCACGGAGGGAATCGAGCTGTCACAGCGCCTGGAATTCGATCCCGTCCGCCGTATGGTTTCGAATGTGCATCTCGAGATCAGCGTTCCCCCGACCTTCCCCGAGAAATACCATGATGCGCTGATCAAGTCCGCCTCCCTCTGTGCCGTCAAGAAGCACATGGAAGAACCGCCGGCCTTCAACATCTACACGTCGGTGAAGGAAGAAGCGCAGGTCTGAGACGCTGCGCCGATCGATCGCGGAAATGTCGCCGCCCCCGCTCACGGGGCGGCATTTTTTTGTCCCGGGGCAGCCGCGGCGAAATTGCTTCCGCTGGTGATGTACCCTATATTTCATATCCCACCCGTAGAATAAGCTATCGGAGCACGCATGGGTCTCTTAGGATGGATCATTCTCGGCGGACTGGCCGGCTGGATAGCCAAATCCGTCACCGGCGTCGGCGTCGAACGCGGCTGCCTCTTCAACGTTTTCGTCGGTGTGATCGGCAGCGTTGTCGGCGGACTGGTTTTTTCCTACCTCGGGGAGGAGTCCGTTACCGGTTTCAATGCCTGGAGCCTTTTCGTCGCTACGGCCGGAGCCGTGGTGTTTCTCTGGATCGCCAGTTTCTTCGGGGGGTCGAAAAAATAGCATTTACCGGTCTGAAGACTCTCAATCGGAATCTCCGTATATTCCGGTATATCCGCCCCTGGGACGCCCCATTCCCTGTTCCGCGCATTTTAAGGAGTAGACATGGAAAACCTGAAGATCACCAAAGTCGAACAGTCTCGTCTCCCAAGTATCCCCTTTGACAACCTCGGTTTCGGCCGCCACATGTCCGATCACATGTTCGTCGTCGACTACGCCGACGGCGCCTGGGGTGAGCCCCGTATCGAGCCATACGCGCCCATGCTCATCGATCCGGCCAACTGCACGCTGCACTACGGCCAGACGATTTTCGAAGGCATGAAGGCCTATCGTTCCGTGCAGGGAGGCGTCAACCTCTTCCGGCCTTTCATGAACGCGAAACGCCTGAACAACTCCGCGGTCTCCGTCTGCATCCCGACCCTCGACGAGAAGCTTTTCGTCGACGGCATCCGCGAACTGGTCAAGCTGGACAACCGCTTCATCCCGAAAGAAAGGGGCCATTCGCTCTATATTCGTCCACTCGCCTTCGGAACGGGCAATTTTCTCGGTGTGCATGCGTCGGACAAGTATCGCTTCCTGGTCATCACCTCGCCGGTGGCCTCCTATTACCCGGAAGGCATAAATCCCGTGCGCATCAAGGTCGACGAACAGCACGTGCGCGCCGTCCGCGGCGGCGTGGGACAGGCCAAAACCGCCGCCAATTATGCCGCAAGCCTCTATGCCGGAATGCAGGCGAAGCGGGAAGGGTTTGCGCAGGTGCTTTTCCTCGAAGCCGTTTCGCGCGAACTGGTCGATGAAATCGGTGCGATGAACATCATGTTCCTCATCGACGACGAACTGATCACCCCGCCGCTGGACCAGGGATCCATCCTCCCGGGCATTACGCGTGATTCGGTGCTGCACCTCGCACGCCACTGGGGCATGAAAGTCTCCGAGCGCGGCATTTCCATTGAGGAAATCATGTCCGCGCACAGGGCCGGCACGCTGCAGGAAGCGTTTGGCACCGGCACCGCCGCGGTGATCTCTCCCGTCGGCGAACTCGTCTACCGCGGAGAGTCGATCGCCATCAACAACAATGTCATCGGTCCCGTGGCACAGAAGTTCTACGACACCATCACGGGCATACAGTACGGCGTACTCGAAGATCCCTTCGGCTGGATCGAGCACTTCGAGATCAGCGAGCACGTGGCGGCCTGACCATACCGTTTTCCGTTTTTTTCCGCCCCGCCTGCCTGTGTAGCAGCGCGGGGCGTTTTTTTACAGGGGGATTTTCCCGTGATCAGTCCTGCAGGACGACCGCATCCCGCAGCGCCTGCATCACTTCGGTCGCCTTTCCCTCGAGAAAAATGTCCGTTATCCTGCCTGTGTAGAGCGATGGCGCGGTATTCACCTCGATGACGGCGGCGCCGTGCCGTTTCGCGGTTTCAGGGACGAGGTTCGCGGGCATAACCTCTCCTGTACTGCCGATGAGAAGGATGACGTCCGCTCGTTCGGCCTCGAGGAAGGAGGCAGCGCGCGCCGGCTCTGGAATCATTTCACCGAAAAAAACGAAATCAGGTTTGTATACGCCCCCGCAGGCGCACTGCGGTGGAAGCCGTGTCAGGTCGACCGTCCGGGCAGGAACGCGCCGTGCACACTGCAGGCAGAGCAGCACCTGGGAATTGCCGTGAAACTCGTGCACGACGCGGCTGCCGGCCTCCTGGTGGAGGTTGTCGATGTTCTGCGTTATGACAGCGCGCAGCCGTCCCCGGTTTTCGAGTTCTGCCAGCGCGCGATGCGCGGCATTGGGCGTCGCTTCCACGAAAAAATCGTAGAAGATTTCCCGTATGACCTGCCAGGCCTCGGCGGTGTGACGGAGAAAGTAATCGATTTCCAGGCTGCGGGGATCGTAGTGCTCCCACAGTCCCGCGGTACCGCGGAACGGGGGAATGCCGCTCTCGACGGAAATGCCGGCACCGGTGAATGCGACGACCCGGCCGGCGTTCCGGATGAGGGCGGCGGCGCGGCGGAGATCGGCGTCTGCGGCTGGGAACATGGCGGCACCTAGGGAAGATCCGGATCCGCATGCAGTGCGCGCAGCACGGCGCTGCGGTAGTTGCGTCCGATGGTGAGTTCGTGGCTGCCGATCTCCACGCTGTGCGAGGTGAAGGCGTCGATATGCGCGAGGGCGACGACGGAGCCGACGTTTATCGTACGACGCAGACGCGGCGGGTGCGGATGTCGTTCCCGCTCTGCAGGCGCAGCAGGTACAGTCCCGGCTGCAGGCCCCGGACATCGATCCACGCCGCGGTGGCGGCGCCGGTGTATACGCGCTGTCCGAGCGCGTTGAACAGTTCGACGCGTGCGCCCGGACCTGCATTGCTGTACAGTTTCAAGACGTCCCGCACGGGATGCGGGTAGATGTCGAGACGCAGCGTACCGGCCGCGGGAGGCGTCCCTGCCGCGAGCACGGTGCCGTCGATATCAACGTACTGGTTGACGGGCACGTCGGTCAGCGTAGTGTGCGCGAAGGGCTGCCGCGGCCAGCGCACAACGATGCTGTCGACCACAGGACTCTGTGCCAGGCCGAAGAGCAGCTCCAGCGGCTGCTGCCCGGAGAAATGTCCGCGTCCCGCCTGCACCTCGCGCATCTGCCGCACGCCGCCGGCGTACACGTACACGCGGGCGCCCACGGCCGTACGGTTCACGCCGGCCGGACCGCTGAGTTGCACGCCGATCCAGTTGTTCTGATTGCCGATGCGGTTCTCGAGGAAAACCAGGTCGGCGCGGTCGGCATTGCCCTGTGCGGCGAAGTGGTTCGAATTCATCACGAGGTCGTAATCGCCGTCGCGATCATAGTCGAGCGCCTCGAGGGTATGCGGACTGCGGATTTTCCCGATCAGGCCGAGCTCCGGCGTGATGTCGTAGAACTGGTGGTCCTGCCCCTGCAGGTAGAAGAACGGGCGGTCGGTGGCGTCGAGGTATTCGCACTCGGTGATGACGATGTCGGCGAGCATGTCGTTGTTCATGTCCAGCCACTGCGCGTCCATATTGCCGAGGTGGTAGGACTGCGGGTCACTGCGATGCAGGCGGCCGAGCTCCTGGACGAGATCGTAATCTTCGGCGGGACCGAGGTTGGTGGCGATGGTCGTGCGTCCCTCGCCGCTGTTGAGTCCGCCATGCACCAGTACCTGCAGGACGTCCATGTCGCCGTCGTTGTCGTAATCGTAGGGGTAGGCGCCCCACTGGCAGAGATTCTGTCCGTTGTCGCCCTGCATGGTGCGGGCGTTGTATCCGACCATGGGACCGACGTCACGGAATTTGCCGTCCTGTTCGTTGCGCAGCAGGCTGCCGTTCGAGCGGCAGTACGGGGATGTCATCACGTCCTGCCAACCGTCGTTGTTCCAGTCCGTCACCGATGCGCCCTGCATGGGCCAGGCCGTGGTCACGCGCGCATCCTGCGAGACGTTGGTAAAGGTGCCGTCGCCGTTGCCTTTCATCAGGCGGTCGGGGTGAAAGGGACCGTTCGGCGTGCGCCAGTAGGCCGCGACGTACACGTCGAGTATGCCGTCGAGGTCATAGTCGAGATAGGAGAAGCCGGAGCAGCTCAGCGCCCATTGCGGGTCGGCCTCGTCGACGAGCGCCTCCATGCCGTCGTTTTCCACGTGTGTGAATACCGCGTTGCCGTCGTTGAGCAGCACCTCGGTGCGGTCCTCCCTGAAGGGGATGTTGTCGCGGTACATCCACACGCCGTTGATCAGGTCGAGATCCCCGTCATTGTCCATGTCCCCGAAGGAAATGCAGTCCGATTTCTTGGTGGTATCCAGGGAGGGGTGCACATTCACGCCGCTCTGTTCCGTCCAGTCCGCGAAACGCCGCGGCGGCGTCTGTGCCGGGGGCACCGACGTGTTTGCCTCGTTGAGGTAGACACGGATGTCCCCGCGACGGTAGATATTTCGCACCACGGTGATGTCGGGATAGCGATCGCCGTTGAGATCCGCGGCGTTGATGCGCAGGGCCTTGGCGTCGTCGCCGAGACCGACCTCCTGCGTGATGATGCGGAACCAGGTGCTGTCCTGGGCGAAGGAGGTGAAAGAAAAGGTGGCAAGCAGCAATACGGTCCACAACATGCGCATGGAAGGAACCTCCGTACTCAATGGGCGAAGTGAGGGGATGGCCGGATCGGTAGTGCCGGATTTATCGGTATGGAATATACGATAATTTTTCGAACCGGTCCCGGAGGTCCGTCGCGCAGGTCCTCTACCATGCGCGGCGCATCAGCGCAGGACGATGAAGCAGCGCGCGCTGCGTCCCCGCGGCGTACCGAGTTCGAGCAGGTAGCTGCCGGGCGTAAGTCCGGGTGACGCCAGGGTCACAACCTGTGTGCCCGGGTGCATCGTTCCGCGTCTTTCTTCGAGGCGCAGCGCGCCGGTGACGTCGTACACGCGAAGCGTCACCGATGCCGCTTCGCTGAGGGATATGCGTGCGGAGATGTCCGCATGCGCACGCAGCGGCTGGGGATATACGGCTTCGATCGAGAGCGTGGCAGGCAGCGGCGCGCTGCCGCCCGCGCTGAGCGTGGACGCGGTACTGCGGAAGACGCCGGCATGCGCGGTGCCGACGAGCAGGTAGCCGTTTCGGTCCACGCCGAGGGCGGTGATGTCTTCGTCGAGCGGAATACGCTCCCAGTTCCCGCTGCCGTCACTGCTGTAGAAAACGTCTTTCCCCCCGGAGAGCAGAACCTGCGAACGGCTGTTGCTCGTGACATGGCCCCTCCACGGCAGGCTGCTGGATACGTAGCTGCCCGACCATGTCGTACCGCGGTCGGTCGAACGATACAGTGCGCGGATACCGGCGCAGTACAGCGTGCCGTCCTCAGTCTGATGCAGCGTCTGCAGCGCGCGGTTGATGCCGTTGATCAATTGCGTGGTCCAGGTTCTGCCGCCGTCGCTGCTGCGGTAGAATCCCCGGTCCGTCGCCGCGTACACCGTCATGTCGTCGCTGTTGTCCTCGCGCATCGCCGCGATATTGACGCTGCCGCTCGTCGCTTCGAGCGTGGAAAGCTGCTCCCAGCTCGCTCCCTCGTCCGTGGAGCGGAAGATGTCGCCGAGATTGTCCCCGGCGAGCAGCATGCCGTTCGAAAGTGCGAATGCCGCGATGGCGGTGCTGTCGGTCACACGCGCGAGCGGCGTCCAGTGCGCGCCGTCGTCGGTTGAACGGAGGAGACCGTTGTCATATGTGAGCGCGAAAATGCCGGACGTTGCGGTTGCGCGCAGTTCTTTCGTCGAGAAGGGAATAAACACAGAGTCGGTCAGCGACCAGCTCGCCCCGGCGTTGGTCGAGCGGTGAATGCCGGCGGCCCAGGTGCCGGCGAAGTAATCCCCGTTTTCCGGGAAACAGAACGCGCTGATGGGACCGGCGTGTATGCCCGCGTCGCTCGCCGTCCACGTCAGACCGCCGTCAGGGCTGCGCTTCAGCCTGCCGTCCGCGGCG
>JAVVFP010000174.1:0-6518 GCA_032250495.1 Bacteroidota bacterium
GGTGGCGTGATGACTTTTCGCCATTCTGAACGGTGTAATAATCTTTGGTTTCCAATGCATCGACATAGTTCCCGGAATTCAGGTCGTCGACAGGCAGCTGCTTCCCGGTCAGAAACTCATAGAAAAACCAGATTCTCCGGGCATACTTTCCGGTTGGTTTGGATTTGATGTACCCAGTGAGCTCATCCTGAGAAACCTTTTCAAAAATTCGAGCCAGTAATCCCAGGTTGACCCCGTCATATTTCAGTGCGAACTCAAGATGATCACCAACCCTTTCCCCGGGCCAGTACCTTCTGGGATAGATATCTTCTATGGCACCATCCTGTACCTTCGATCTGCGAGCTCCTGATGGGGACACAAACGAGATATGCCAATGGGGCATGCCTGTCAGCCCCATCATATCAAGCAGATACGCATAACCTGCCGGGAGAGGCTCCAAAACGCCTATATCCACGATGTATCCTCGTAAAATTGTTATTCACTTGGCAATATAGTTAGGATATCACTAATAGTCAATAATACAATTATTTATAGGCCGTCAACTGGTACTATCATTACGGAGAGGCGGACCACATTTAGAAATCGACATCTGGCTGGCGAAACGGTCACGCTGCTAGTAAAACGATTATTTAATGTCGTTCTACTGGTAATACCATTGCTGCCTGTGTCGGTAACCGAAAAATGACCCTCCTGAGCCCAAACGGTAACGCAAAATTGCCTCCAAAGAGATCGCATCTTCAGTTACGCCGGCTATATCGAAATCTCGAGTCGCGGCACGGAACTGCCGGGCGGTAGCTCGGTTTTGTTCCAACATCCCCGCGGCCGGTGGTCACTTCGTGACTGCGAAACGAACGGACTTCGCATCCCGGTGCATTCAGGCCGGGACGGTTGTTTCTCTGTATCGGGCATACCTGTATCTTGTGACCGAGTTTCAAATGGAATATCACATGACCAACGATCCGTCCGTCCCTCGTCCCCTCGCGCCTGCGCACTCCTTTTCAATCTTCCTCGCGTTTTCCGTGCTGCTCTATGCGCAGACGCATCTGACCATTCCCTGGCTGGCCGATGCCACCGGCATCGAGCCCGTTTTCTTCTGGTTCGTCGTCGGCGGCCTGGGGGTGTTCCTGCCGCTGCTGCTCACCGCGCTATTCCTCCTCAGGCGCGAGGGAGAGCTGACAACGGGGCTGTGGAGCGGCCGCCTCCGCTTCCGGCGCATGAACGGCGGGGACTGGCTGTGGAGCGTCGGAGGCATCGTCGCCGCGGGAGCGGCCAGCGCCCTCGTCATGCAGGCCGTCACGATGGCCGGCGGAGAGATGGAAACGCAGCCGCCGTTCATGCATCTCGAACCGCTGGATTCCGGCCGGTACTGGCTGCTTGCGGTGTGGCTACCCTACTGGGTACTCAACATCATGGGTGAGGAAATCCTCTGGCGCGGCGTGATGCTGCCGCGCAGTGAAGCCGCGTCGGGGAAATGGGCCTGGGTCGTGCAGGGTGCGGGCTGGACGATCTTTCACGTTGCCTTCGGCTGGCAGCTGCTGCTGACCATGCTCCCCCTCCTGTTCATCCTTCCATACGTGGCGCAGCGGCGCGCGAACAGCTGGACAGGCGTGGTTATTCATGCCGTCATCAATGGACCCGCCTTCGTACTGATCGCGCTCGGCGTAATCTGAGCCGCACACGGCAATGAAATACCGGCGGCGTTTCACCGCCCCCTGCTCTCGCCTCCGCTCATGCTCCTGCTGATTTATTTTGTATAATTGCAGTCATGCGAACTTCAGAACGGCGAGACGTCGACATCCTATGAAATTCCTCCCTGCACAGCTGGCATTTTTTCTGCAGGGGAAGACGACGCGGCGGAATATCCGCGCGCTGACACGCTTCCTGCTCAGTCTCGTGGCGCTCATTTCCGCCTACAGCGTCATTTTCCACTACCTGATGGAGGCCGAGGGAAAATCGCACAGCTGGGTGACGGGCTTTTACTGGACGCTGACTGTCATGTCGACGCTGGGATTCGGGGACATAACCTTTCACAGCGACCTCGGCCGCGTGTTCTCGATGCTCGTGCTGCTCTCGGGAATAATGCTCCTGCTCGTGCTGCTGCCCTTCACATTCATCCAGTTCTTCTACGCACCATGGCTCGAGGCCCGGACGCGTGCCCAGGCGCCGCGCGAACTCCCGGATGGGACCGCGGGGCATGTCCTCATCACCTTCTCCGATCCGGTCGGCATGAGCCTGATCGAGAAGCTTCGAGGATACCAGACACCGTACGCGCTGCTGGTGGATGACCTGCAGACCGCGCTCGATCTGCACGACGCCGGCATCCGGGTGGTACTCGGGGAACGGGATGATCCCGACACCTATCATCGCCTGCGTGTCAGCGACGCCGCGATGGTGTTCGTCAACGGGAAGGATGAAATCAACACCAACGTCATCTCGACCATACGGGAACTCGATACCGATGTCCCCATCGTGTCGCTGGCCGACTCCCCGGATTCCATCGACATCATGACACTGGCGGGAAGCACGCGCGTGCTGCGCCTGACGGAAATCCTCGGCAACTCCCTCGCCAACCGCGTGATCGGCGGCAAAGTGCATGCCAATGTCATCGGCGCATTCGATCCTCTGAAAATCGCGGAAGCGCCCGTCAACGGCACGAAACTGATCGGCAAAACGCTGCGGGAAAGCGCCCTGCGCGAACAGACCGGCGTCACCGTCGTCGGTATCTGGGAGCGCGGCGTCTTTCACATGCCGGATATCGACGCCCGCCTCGGAAACGCCACCGTGCTCGTGCTCGCCGGATCCGAGGAACAGTTCCGCCGCTACGAACAGCGCTTCCACCGCGCCGACACCGATGAGGCGTACGTCCTCATCGTGGGCGGGGGACGTGTGGGAAGAAGCGTCGCGGATGTGCTCAATCAGCGCGACATTCCGCATACCATCGTCGAGAAAAACCCTCTCGTGGCGCGAGAAACATCTCCATATGTCGTCGGCTCCGCGGCGGATCTGCAGACGCTGGAGACGGCGGGTATCGGGCGTGCCACGACTGTCATCATCACGACGCAGGACGACAACACCAACATCTACCTTACCATATACTGCCGCCGTCTGCGGCCCGACGTACATATCGTCAGCCGGGCGACACTTGAGCGCAACATCTCGACGCTGCACCGCGCAGGCGCCGATGCCGTGCTTTCCTACGCCTCGCTCGGATCGAACGCCATCATGCACTTCCTGAAGGCCAACCGCGTCATGATGCTGGCCGAGGGACTCGATATCACCCGCATTCCGGTCCCGCGCCGCCTTCACGGCAGCACGCTGCGCACCTCAGGTATCCGCGCAAAAACCGGCTGCAGCGTCATCGCCCTGCATACAGGGGATGAGACCATCGTCAATCCCGATCCCAACACCCGCCTCACATCCGAGATGGAAATGCTGCTCGTCGGGCGCATCGATGCGATGAACTCCTTCCTCTCCGAGTACGGCATCACCATCAGTGACTCCCCGGCCGCAGGGCAGTAGAAAAAAAAATCCGTCCGCCACGGTCCGCTGCGGGGAACATTCTTGCTTCTTCCCGTGTCCATCGGTAACATGACAGGAAACGAAACGACGCACCCGTGAGGAAAACTGCATGCATGTGCTCGCCGCGGGGATCACTACTCTTCTGCTGACAGCAGTCACTGTATACGGCCAGACGCCTGTCTGGACACTGTCCGACCTGGGGAACGGGGAAACGCTTCAAACATCTCCTCGAATCGTCGTGGGGTCGGATGGCAATTCCATCGTTGCCTGGCCGGAGAAATGGCAGTACATCACTTCCGACGGAAAGCGCGATGCACTGGTGCAGGAGAGCATCCCGCTACTGGGCGTTATCGGACTGGAGAATGGAAACTGGGCTTTTCTGAGTGCGCGCGACACCGTATGGGACGGTCAGGGCTATATCTATGCGAAGCAGTCGTACTTCCTTCAGACGCGCGATCCGTTTTCTGTCATTGAAGAAACCGATACGCTCCTGACGCTCCTGTCATCCTCCAGCTACACCGACGATCCGTCACAGTTTCAATCCCTGGAATTCATGCAATCCGCCACCCATGAAGGGAAGGTGCTGATCTCTGCGACGCTCCGTTTTGAGATCATGCAGTATCCCGGTCCGGGGGCAGACTGGCAGGAACAGCGCTGGATGCTGTGGCGTCCCGGACAGCAGCCGACGGTCCATGCTCCGTCGGAGGTGCGCTGGATTACCGGCGCCTGTCCATCCGACGTCTCGCTCGGTGCCTTCTCCGAATCCGGCACACCATTTCTGCTGCACAGGGATCAGGTGAAAAGTGCCGGAAACAGACAAACGTACCTTCGCTACCGGCTGCAGGATACCGATGGAAGCGCGCTGCGCATCGATACGCTGCGCCAGATGGACATCGCCTGTCCGTCGCAGGTCACACACTGTATCGCGCATGATGACGGCGCGATGGATGTGATCGAACTTCTCCCTGCTACGGACTCTCTCATCGTGCGACAGTACGACGCCGCAGGCATCGAGAGCGCGGCAACCGTTCTATGTGACGAGGTGCACTTCATGCCGGGAAGCGGTACCGGAAGCAGCATCCCCGACGCCGCCTGCCTCCCGATCGAAGGGGGACGGCATCTCATCTGCTGGACGCGAAAAAACGCGCCGGATGTGACACGTGTTTACATATCAGCCTTCGATCAGAACTGGCAGCGCATCGGAGAACCGCAGGCCGTCGCAGGCGGATCGGACGTGCAGATCGGTGCGACCATCGCCCGGCATGATGACAGCACGATCGCCGTCGCGTGGTATGAGAAAAATCCCGGCTGGAAAATCAATTACCGGCGCATCCCCCTCGCACAATTCGTTACGCAGCAGCCTCCGGTCGGCGTCGTGCTCTTCACCCATATCGAAGACAATACGCCGATGGCCGCACTCGATACACCGGAAGCGCGGGTGCAGTACGAACGTGTGCGTGACGGCGTCATTGCCTTCGCCAAAAAAGTGGCAGAGTACGGCCTTTCATGGAGCCTGCAGCCGGACTGGAAATTCCTGCTCGCGGCGCTGCGCTTTGAAACAGATCTGCTCTCCCCGGCCACGAATGGCAAAGCACTGCTCACCTGGCTGCGTGAGGACATGGGGATGTCCATCGATGCGCATTCACATGAAAAGCAGGGCTACAACTACACGGACGTCGCGCACCTCCTCGACTCGCTGGGCGTCGGCGGGAGTACCGTGATCGGCGGACATGTCTGGGATCCCGCGCTGCCGCAATTCCAGGAATGGGATCGTTTCCGCGTACCCGTGCAGGGCAGCATGTATCCGTGGGCGTCATGGAGGGGCGATATTCTCTTGGGATCCGGCACTCCGAACCACGTAAACGATCCCGTCGTGAGCGGGATCTGGCGTCCTCTGGATCGCTGGCATTACTTCGACGACGACCCGCAGGCGAATATGACCTGCGTGGGTCAGTACACCGGCGACATGGAAGGAGTACGCGAGCTCGTCCGACTGCGCCGCGGCGGTGCCGTCCGCGCGGACAGCATTCTCACTGCTTCGCTGCACATCACCCCTTCACAACTCCTCCTCCCCGCGGAACGGCGTGTGGTTGAAGACAGCATACTCATTCCTCTGGCGCGCATGCGGAACCTCGGCGATATCCTTGTCACGGATTTCACCTCCCTCGTCGAAGAATGGTACAAATCCTATGACGGCGCAGCGAGCGTATTTCGCCCGGGCATTTCCACGGACGTCACATCGAAAGCGCATGCGATGCCACGCACAACAGAGCTGATCGTGTACCCGAATCCGGTCCGCGATGCGCTCTCGGCGACCTTCGTCACTGCGCCGGGAACGACCGCATGGCTCGGACTCTACGATGTGCTCGGTCGCCTCCTGCAGACCATTCCTGTTGCCGCTGCGCACGCACAAACAGTATCCGTCAGTGTCGCGGACAGAGCGCCCGGTCTGTATTTCCTGCGTCTGCACAGTCCCGCAGGTACCGTCACCCGCCGCGTGATGGTTTTACCGCAACGGTAAGCATTGACGTATTGGATCTGGAAAACCGGAGATGCCGGGGCCAGCTGGACGTCCATTGCAAACAGAAGCACCTGTCCTTTCCCCGGATGCCGTTGTGCAGGAGCGGGCGGCTGGCATTTCGGATCACCTCTCAACGGCGCTCAATATCGCTTCACGCCATTCTGCTGTCGTGAGCTCATCAAAGCCGGATTCCGCGTAGCATATCCTGCCGTCCCTGTCGACAATGATAGCCGTCGGATAGACTCCAACACCGTACTGCCTGTCCACCATTCTGTTCGTGAGGAGTACGGGGTAATCGATCTGCATGGTGTCGACGAGGCTGCGGAGTTTCGGATCCTCAATGCCATCGTATGAGTCTATACCGAGAAATACGACTCCTCGATCAGCAAACTCCTCGTGCAGCTTCAACAGCGCTGGAATCGCACGATGACATGGGAGACAGTCTGCGTAGAAGAAGTCCAGGAATACGACCCGCCCC
>JAVVFP010000175.1:0-6494 GCA_032250495.1 Bacteroidota bacterium
CCGGGCGCGGGGACGCCGGGCGCGGGGACGCCGGGCGCGGGGACGCCGGGCGCGGGGACGCCGGGCGCGGAAAGGCGAAGGGGGGGACGCTGTGAGGTTGTTCGCCGCGCATACCCTGCGCTTCTACCGCAGAAGCTGTGTTCCCGTCGTACTTCTCACCGGCGACGTGGATTACCGCATTGTCGATGGGGACGCGTTCCCGTGGGAAGTCCATCCCCTGAAGGAGTTCAACGCGCAGTACAGGGCACGATTTTCCGCGGGCGCGCGCGCGCTGATCGCCTCGCGGCACGGGACGATCGTTTTCAGTGCGTGGATAGCGACGCGCGATCTGCGCATCGATGAGCTGCATTTTTCATGGACGCTGCCTGCGGGGGACGCCGCCGTGTACGACTGCGTCACCATGCCCGAACACCGCGGTCATGGCATCTACACCGGAGCGCTGCGGCGGTTGAGCGGACTGCTGGCGGAAGAGGGCTTTCGGCATCTCTGGATATATGCGGAAGAGGATAACGCGGCCTCGCTGCGGGGAATAGAGAAAGCCGATTTCGAATTCCGCGGCAGCATCTCCCTGCGCAGCATACTGGGCGTGAGGCGGCGCGCGGGAAGCGTCGCGGGAGTGAACGCCTCATGACGGGCATCAGACAGCTGCTGGAGTACCTCTCCCTTCGTCGCCTGCGCCTGCGCGTACGGCAGATATCGGCACTCGCGAAAAATCCCCTCGTCACCGTTTACCCGCGCCCGATGCACTTTCCGCGCGGGGCACAGCGCGTTCTCGTCCTCACCCCGCATGCGGACGACGAGACTTTCGGTGCGGCAGGGGCGCTGCGCCGGCACGTTGCGCGTGGAGACACGGTGCATGTTGCGCTGTTCTCCGACAACGTGGCCTCGATAGAGAACACCGCGATGGACGGGGAGAAAAAGCGCGTGCTGCGCGAGACCGAATTCCATGCCGCCATGCGAACGCTCGGCATCGCCTCCCACGAAAGTGCGGGCATCGGGAAAGACGCCTTCACCGGGAGCACATTCCCCGCCTCTCTTTTTGCGCATTTGATTGAGAAAGAGGCCGATGTTTTGTATCTTCCCTCGTTATTCGATAATCACGATGATCATCGGGTACTCAACATCTGGTTACGGCGGGCTCTGCGGGAACACCCCGGCTTCCGTCCCCTGATCAGAGGATTCGAGGTCTGGAGTCCGCTCCCGGCCACAGCCGTTACCGACATCACGCAACATATCGAGTCCAAACGCGCAGCCATGCGCTGCTACGCGAGCCAGCAGGAGGCCATAGATTACATGCATCACATCGAAGGTCTCAACGCATACCGCGCGATTACATTTGGTGAGAAGAAGATTCGATACGCCGAAGCATTTCTGGAATTGCCTGCAGATGCGTATCTTGAACTCGTAGAATCGTCATTGCTTCAGTAGATCCCCGAATACGTTCCCAGGAGGAATTTCAATGCGGAAATCGTCGAAAGCGTTTATGAGCATCATCTTGGCAGTCACGGCATTTGTTGTTTGCACGGTGCAGGTGGATGCCCAGATCGGACAGAACCTCGTCATCAACAGGTTCGTCTCCGATCCTGACAACATCGAAACGCATGTGGTGATCAGCGACGTCGACGGCGTCGGTCCCAACCTCAAGATCACCATTTACAACGAGGAAGGCCGTCTCGTCTACGAGCGTTACGAAACGCTGAACGCATTCGGGAAGATCAATTATAATCCCCTGACTTACCTGAACGCCTACCAGCACGGCTACAATCAGAATCCCAAGTTCGTCGGCACCGTCCGCATCGAGAGCGACGGCGGCAACATCGCCGGCCAGTACTGGGAGAAATACCGCAACATCGAGCAGGCGTATCTGAATATCGCCGTACCGGCTGCGGATGGCAAGGGCTACGACAAGCTGGTCTGCCAGCACTTCGTCAGCGACAAGTCCGTCAACTCTCAGATCATCGTCAGCAATACCGAGGTCGCGCGTCCGGTAACGATCGACGTCAAGTTCTATTCCGACAACGGTGGACTGGTCGGCGTCGAGAAGCGTGTGATTCCCGCCAACGGCGTGGTGAGTATCAATCCTCACAAGTCCCTCAAGGGCGTGCAGATGACCGGCACCGCCTACATCGTGGTTGTCGGTGCGGGCAAGATCACCGGCGAGTACTGGCAGGCGGCGGATCGGGAAAAATACCAGGTCGCCCTGCCGCTCGAGGGTGTGACGAAAATCCGGTAAGGATGGTTCATGGCGGGATACCTCCGCAACATATTCCTTCTGTTTTTTGCAATTGCGTGCGCATCCACGGTGGTGCGCGCGCAATTTGCGTATGAAGAGGAACACGTGCCGCAGCTGCGCGTGGGTGATCAGCTCATCGTCAACTACTTCGAAGCCGATCCCGCCGTATTCGAAACCCACCTGGTGATCACCGACCACGAGGGAACAGGTGCCGTCGTCAACGTGCTGCTCTACGACCTCGACGGCGCGCTCGTCGCGCAGCATTCGTACTTCCTTCCGATTTTCGGCAAGGTCAATTACAATCCGGCCGATGACATCGGCGCGAAGAAATTCAAGGGCACCATTCGCATCTACTCCGACGGCGGCAACGTCTCGGCGCAGTACTGGCAGTTCTACCGCGATCCCCTGCACTCGGCGTTCAACACCGCCATTCCGGCATCGGACGCGCATGGCGCGCGGGCGCTGCTGTGTCAGCATTTCGTTTCCGCGCCGGACATCGATGCACGCCTGGTACTGGTCAATCCCGCCGCGGACAGCGCCGTCACCGTGGCCGTGACGTTTTACCTCGACCGCGGGAAGCAGCTCACGCGTGACAGGCATGTCATTCCTCCGAACGGCATGAAGGTGCTCAATCCCTATACGGAGAACGAGGGACTGATCAAAACCGGGCTCGCGTACTGCGAAGTGGTAGGGGAGGGCAGCATCACCGGGGAGTACTGGCAGTCCAGCGCCGCGGAGCAGTACCAGGTATCCCTGCCGCTGGATATCATCCCTGTCCGCGCCAAGCACTGGTGATTGCCGTACTTGTGTTTTGGGAGCGAGTGCACTAGGTTTGTCTACGGAGTTATTTCAACATCTGCATCGGGGGATGTATGAGAAATGTGATTACGCAGATTTGCATGTGGGCACTATGTATTGCTGTTGCGACGACGCATCCGCTACCCGCACAGACGAAGTACGGATGGGAGAAGGTGCATCCGCGGCCGGGAGAGGACACGCTCACCAACGTCGTGCTGTATAACGTGCATTTCGTGGACACGCAGAACGGCTTCATCGTAGGGGAACGGGGGACAGTGCTGCGGACCACGGACGCGGAGAGCTGGGAGAAACTGGACATACCTCTCGTATCAGGTCCGCCACCGTCTTTGAGCGCCATCGCGTCGGATGCCGCGGGAAACGTGTACGTCGGAGGATGGAGCGCGATCGATGTCGAGGAGGGCGTGCTGTGGCGCAGCACGGACCTCGGAGAGACCTGGACGGATCTCAACATGGCGCCCGGCATCGACATCGTCGAACTGATATGCACGGATGCGACCACCATGTTTGCTGTCGGTGACTCCGGGCTTGCAGGAGCGCATATTGGAACGGACCGCCGCGCCGTCATTCTCAAGAGCACCGACGCCGGAGAGTCCTGGCGCACCGTCGCGAAAGTGGACTCACGCTATGCGCCGAATTTCGGCGTGTGCATGCGCGACATAGATTTTCCCTCCGCCGATACCGGCTATGCCGTGGGCGAGAAGGGCATCGCCCTGCAGACGACGGACGGGGGAGAGAGCTGGAAATCCCTGGACAGCTGGTATAGGACTGATTTGTACGGTCTCCATTTCTTCTCCGGTACGGATGGAATCTTCTTCGGAGAGGCCTCCCGCATGCCTCATACCTCTGACGGCGGCATGACATGGGATACGCTGATACACAATTTCGGGTTCATCTTCGATGTGCATTTCATACGGCCGGAACTCGGCTTCGTTTGCAATGCAGGTATCGAACGGACGACGGATCAGGGTCGCACCTGGACTTGGGACGTGATCGAAGCCATCGATCCCGCGCATCCGAGCGCGAGTCCACAGTTCCGCGCGATAACCTTCAGCGATGCGCAGCACGGCTGGGCCGTCGGCGACCACCGCTCAGGTGTCATATACCGTACGACGACCGGCGGACTCGTGCACACAGACCGCATTCCGGCTGCGGAGAAGCCCTCGCTGTCCATATCGCCGTCCCCGCTGCGTTCCCGGCAGCAGGCAACGGTGCGCGTCGATCTTCCGCGCCAGGACAATGTGCGCATCACCGTCTACGACATGCTCGGACGAGCGATGCAGAGCATCTACGAGGGTGAAATGTCCGCGGGATCGCATCATTTGTCCCTCCGCATCGGCGCGCTGCGTCCCGGCACGTATATTCTCGTCCTCAGTGCAAGCGACGGAATAATGTCGCGCACCTTCGTCCTTCTCTGAATTCCCCTGATTGTGAAGGATTACTCGGAGGCTTTACCACAGATTCCACGGATTCCGCAGAGATAAACAGAAAGGCACTGTGTGGTCGACTGATACTTATCTCTGTGTAATCAGCGTAATCCGTGGTAAAGCCTCTGAGTAATCCCGCGGACTTTGACGCTTTACGAAAAGAATGTAATTTGGGAGAATGAATCGAGCAGTTTCATTGTTTAATCAGCGTTCAGCCCGTACAGCCCGCCTGTGACAGCGGGGCAAGGGCAGACACTCTCTTACTTTACATAATATTTATTATCGGAAGTTAGTGCGTTTCACGTACGGCCCATGAAAGAATCAACCAAGAAGAACTGGGACGATTTCTGGGATCAGAAGTCGGATACAAAAGAAGTATACGCGAATACGGATCGTATTCGCCGCAATCTCTCGCGCAACATGCGACTGGACGGCAAGCGCGTCCTTGAAGTCGGCGCAGGTACAGGACGCGACAGTTTCTACATGTCGCAGGACGGTGCGACTCTCGTTCTGCTCGACTATTCTATGAATTCGCTGAAAATTATCAGGAACAACCTGCCGTCCACCGAAAACATCGGCGCTGTCGGCGGCGACGCTTTTGCGCTTCCGTTCCCGGATAATTCCTTCGACGCGGTGTTTCACCAGGGACTTCTCGAGCATTTCCGGGAAAAAGACGCGGAGAATCTCCTGAAAGAAAATATTCGCGTGCTCAAGCCCGGCGGACTCCTCGTGGTGGATGTACCGCAGCGCTGGCATATCTACACGGTTATCAAACATGTACTGATCGGCCTCAACGCCTGGTTCGCCGGCTGGGAACGTGAATTTTCCGTGCGTGAACTCCGAAACCTGCTCACATCACTCGGCATGCAACCCGTCGATGCCTATGGTGAATGGATGTATCCCAGCCTGTTCTACCGCACGTTCCGTGAAGCGTTCTACAAAATCGGCATAAAACTGCCGCTGTATCCCCGTCTCATTCCACCCGTTTCCCGTCTGCGTGAGAAAATCCGCAACGGACTCAACGGAACTTCCGTAAAGCTGAATACCGCGCTTTCCATCGGGGTTATCGCGAAAAAATAATGCCGCGCGCGCAGTAACGTGCCGTGTATCGCCTGTTTACTCCTGAATTGACGTCTCATGCAGGGGGTCTTGATTATGTAAAGTAATTCCTTCGGGATTCCATCTCAGGTCTCGGTCCGGACTCGTTCCCAAATGACTTCGAGTAAAGCACCGACACTCACCCTATTACTATATTGCACATTAGATGATGAGCGCTAACAAGCTGAAAATACTGGTATTTAACTGGCAAGATCTTGCAAATCCCCTCGCGGGCGGCGCGGAGGTGCATCTGCATGAAGTATTCGAGCGCCTCGTTGCGCGGGGACATGAAGTGACGTTGTACTGTCACTATTTCAAGGGTGCGAAGCGCGAGGAAATACGCAACGGTATGCGGATTATTCGCCAGGGCGGCAGGTTTTTCTTCAATTTCTGGGTGCCATGGGCCTATTTTACCCGTTTCAGGAAGGCTAACTACGATGTAGTCGTCGACGATGTCAATAAAATCCCCTTCTACACCCCCCTTTTCTGCCGTGAACCAGTCCAGGGTGTGACGCACCATCTCTTCGGCAGGAGCATTTTCCTTGAAACCATCTTCCCTCTCGCCGCTTACGTATACCTCATGGAGCGTCTCATCAAACCGGTGTACCGGAACGTGCACTTCATCATCGGTTCACCGAGCACATCGAAAGAGTACCTGGAATGGGGCTTTCCTGAGGATCAAGTGACCGTCGTTAATTACTGCGTCAACAAGCAGATATACTATCCTGATGAAAGCAATATATACCATGAATATCGCATTGGATATTTCGGACGTCTCAAAAGATACAAATCTGTCGACCATCTGATACGAGCGATGCATCGCTTGCGTGAAGCGTATCCTGCGCTGAAACTCGACATCATCGGCGACGGTGACGACAAGGAGCGGCTCGAGGCGCTCACGCTGGAGTTGAAGCTGGAGG
>JAVVFP010000176.1:0-6486 GCA_032250495.1 Bacteroidota bacterium
ACGCCGCCGCCTCGCTGACCACGCCGGAAACCGTATCCCAAGCGTCACCAAACCATGAGGCCTGCAGACGGGAAGTGCGCGAGGGAAGGACGCGGCGGATGCGTGATGCCAGCGCACTGCGCTGTATTCGCATGGGCTGCACGTCCTCTTCCTCGTCCTCCGCCACGGCGACGACTTCCTCTGTCGGCGACAGCGCGTCCCGCTGCAGCTCTTCCTCTTCCTCATCCTGTTTCTCTTCGCTGCACTGCAGGCAGCCGCTGTCATCGATGAAGAGTCGAGGGGACGTCTCGACCGTCTCCGCTTCCTCCGCAGGCGCGTCGCGTTCGGCCTCGTCGTCCTCCTTCCGCTGTGCGCCGAATTTTTCCTGGCGGAGTTCGCGCAGGGATCGTGGTTCGGTTTCGGCGTCACCCTTGTCCGGCGCACGCAGCTGTCCCTCCATGACGGCGAGGGGATTGAAGAAGCCATCCCATTGATCAGGTGTATGCGTCTGTTCCTGCACTTCTCCGCCGAGGTTGTCGCTGCCGGCGGTGTTGCCGTTGACCGATACGATGCGTCCCCCTTCGGTGCGCACGACGATGCCGAAGTGTGACCGCCGCTTCCGGTACGCGATGTCTCCCGCCTTCGGCATGTATCCCGGTGGATACGCCGCTTCGGGGGGAATCATCGATTCGCCCAGCGTCCACTTCGGCATGGGCACGCCGGATTTGTTCAGGCTCCAGAACACGAAGATGCCGCACCAGCTCGGCATGGCGTCGCGCAGTTCGGTGACATTCGGGTCCTTCTGATTCGGAACCTGTCCCTGCACCTCGGATTTCTTCTTGATATGTCCCCTCCACACCGTCCCCTGTACGCCGGATGGCGCGTCGACGATTTTATCCTTCCCGAACGACGTCTCGAAATACTCGATCAGCCGCTCCCACCCCACGCGATACCCATCCGGGCCGACATCGTTCGCCACGACCTTCCCCTCTTCTTCCTGCGCGAGCGTGACGGCGTGATCGAGTTGCGGCGGTGAAGCGCTGCGCTGCAGCGTATCCTGCACCGCACTGCTGCGTGCCGCACTGCTGCCTGCCGCACTGCTGCGTGCCGCACTGCTGCGTGCCGCACTGCTGCCTGCCGCACTGCTGCCTGCCGCACTGCTGCCTGCCGCACTGCTGCCTGCCGCACTGCTGCCTGCCGCAGGCTGCATGGGCGTGCGGCGCTGCACGCGGCGCTGCACAGGCACGGCTGCCGCGTCGTGCTGTGCGGGACTCGCCCCCTGCTGTATGGTATGCGTCAGTTCATGCGCGAGCAGGGTTTTGCCGCCGGATGAATCCGGGTCGTAGCGACCGCTGTTGAAGTAAATATCACTGCCGTGCGTGAACGCATGTGCGTGGATGTCGCGATTCATCTCCTGCGCGCGCGCATCGGTATGCACGCGTACGCCGGAGAAATCCGCGCCGAAACGCGTCTCCATGTACTCCCTGGTTGACTCCGGCAGTGGATTCCCGCCGCCGGAACTGCTGTGCAGTCGCTGTTCAAATGTCTTGTCTGCGCGGGGCGGTCCCCGGCCGCTCCGCTGCAGCACATCCGAAGCATGCAGTCCCAGGCTCCTGCGCTGTAGCGCCGCGGGAATTTCCAGCGTATTCTTGGACGAAGCGTCAGGCCGCCGCTGCAGGCCGGTCCGCGTTTCCGTAGGCGGGAACTGCAGCACTCGCGGCTGTAACGCCTCTTCCTCCTCTTCCCCGCTGGAATCCTCCTCCATCCGTGCCGCCATGGCGAGCACAGCGGAGGAGGTCTCTTCTTCTTCCTCGCGCTCCGGAACTTCCTCCGCCTGCCGTGCAAGGACGTCCTCAGCTCCCGTCGCAGGGGACGCCGCGGCAGTGTCGGGCGTATTGACCACCTGTTCTGCGACCGCGTCGGCTTCCTGCTCATAGGGATCGCCGGGCATGCTGACTTTCAGCCTGGCCTGCACAGCTGCGGGGGAGAAAAATCCCTGCTGCGTCTCATCCTTCTCGAGACCGCTTTCATGCGCCGCACGAAAAAACGTTCCGCTGTCATTGCGTGCGTGCACGTTGACAGCGGACTTGCTCGTTTTTTCACTGCTTGTGAACATGGGCGTGTGCGTGGTGAGGGATTGGGTTACCAGTCGACGGTCAGCGGCTGTTTCATCCAGGGCAGGCGGATATACGTATACTGCCATGGCAGATAGCTGAGCAGCACATCCTGTCCCTCGGGGCGAACGCGGAGCGTCATCCCATCTTCCTCCCCGATCAGCCTGCCTTCCCGGTTGAGAAAGGCGACGCGGAGTCCTTCCGGCGAGACATTCTGAAGCCGCTGCCAGTGCTGTATCACCGCATGAAGAAGGTCATCGATTTCAGCCTGCT
Organism: Bacteroidota bacterium; assembly: GCA_032250495.1. GTDB lineage: Bacteria > Bacteroidota > Ignavibacteria > SZUA-365 > SZUA-365 > BM516. Next base: position 2,367 of record JAVVFP010000176.1, read on the forward strand.
CCACGGATGTGAGCACGATCTCCGTATCACAGACATCGGGAGGCTGCAGTCCGCAGAGCAGTTTGGGCAGAAGCAGATCCCAGTCATCCGCGCGCGTATCGCCCGAGGCGAGGGCATGCAGCAGCATCGGCAGCCGCTGCGTGGCGGAAAGCGCAGCATCCTCATCGAGCGCACCGATGTTCTCAAAGAAGCGCGGAAGGAAATTCGCGATGAGCACGAGTCCGGCGTTCGCGACATGGGCGGCGGAAGGGATATCCACGCGCCGATCGGGGACGGGACTGTTCCTATCCTGCGACTCGGGCGGGAAGAGCTGCGTACCAATGGAGGAAAATTGCGTCGTCCACGCCGCATCGATCGCGGAAAGCATCGCCGCGATCTCGTCGTCGTATGACGCGACGGCATGCTTCGATGTCGCGGGGGAGGGAATCCCGCGGTGCAGTGTATGGATCAGCAGCTCGAACAGCTGTGCCGGCTCCGCGTATTCCTTGCTGAGCAGGGTGATAATGCGCTGCAGAACAGCGCTGGGACTGATGGCGAGAAATTGCTGCACATGATCTGCCAGTTGCCTGACCACGCGTTTTGTCCACAACTGCCATTGCGCGGACTCCGTCCCTGTGCGCAGGGCCAGCAGCAGGTAGACGGAATCCATGCCGGCCAGCTGTACCCAGCGGTGGAAGGTCGAGGGGAATTGCAGCGATGCGAGCAGCGCCCACGCCTGCTGCGCGTCCGATCGGCTGTGTTCGATGATCTCCGATGCGATGACAGGCAGCTGTCCGGCATCCTGTCCCGCAGCGATGACGCCGCTGGCCAGGTATTCCTGCAGCAGGGTGAAGCGGTATTCCGCGACCGTGAGCGCCGGTGTCGCACGTGCCAACGCATCGCGAAGCGACTGCCACAGCTGTTCACGCAGGTAGAGCCGATGCTCCTCCCGACCTTCCCCGGTCCACGGCAGGTCCGCGAACTGCAGATGCACGTCGAGATGCGGGAGACGGACGAAAGTGTCCGGGAGACAGAGGTCGCCGGCGGCCCGGTCCATTTCTTCGAGGAGCACGCGCTGACACCAGCTGCGTATTTCCTCGTCGTGAATGTGTGCGGCGGAAGCGGTGATATGGATTTCCACCTGCGCATTGTGGACGATATGCACCTGCTCGTCCATCATTCCAGGGCACGCAGCACATCGAGCAGCTGCTTGAGAAAGCGCAGGTATTTCTTTTTATTCTGCGCCTGCGCACTCGTCCGTTCGCGCTCCTCCCCGGCATCGGCAGCCATCTCTCCGACGGCGCTTTTTTCCGTGTTGTTGAATGGAGGCGCCTCTTCCTGCCAGGTTCCGATGAAGCTTGTCACATGCCGATTGAATGCCGCTTCGGTCGGAATCGGATCCTGATCGTAATCCCCTTCCTGCACGCAGGCGTAGAACATGAGTACGAGATTGAGAATGCGGTACAGCGCGATGAGCTCCTTTCGTCCCCTGCTCAGCCGCACGATACTTTCGTGCAGTTCCGTCATCCATTTGACTATCAGGGCGGGCGGCAGGACCCCGGCCAGTTTCAGCGCCTGCTCCTGCGGTGGCAGCGAAAACATCGTCGGGATCTGTCTGAGGAAGATATTCCTCGCGGTCCTGTATGGGGAGAACTGCGCACGCGCCGCCTCTGAAATGGCATCGTCGAGTTTGACGAAGGCCTCGTGCAATTCCTCGAGTCCTGTGCATTGTGCCTGTTCCCCCCGCTCTTCGAGCGTGACGGTCTGCGTCGCCGCGTCCGAGGGACAGAAGTCGTTGTCGGCGGTCAGTCGCACGGTGAAGCGACCGAACTCGTCGTAGGTGTGAAGGGGACTCTCCGCGGTGTCCGTGCCGCCGTCGCCGAAATCCCAGGTGTAGTCTGTGGCGAAGCGGGACGAGTTGATGAAGCGGAAGGCATTCGCCGCGGCAGGCGAACGTTCGACGCGAAACGCCGCTTCGGGAGCACGATGCACGCGAAGCTGCGTCGAAACGCTCCGGCCGTCCACCGTGTAGGTGAGCGTGACCGTGGTCGTCGCACCGGCTGCCAGCGTCACCGCGGTCGGGACAAAGGACATTCCATCGTCATTCGCCTGCAGTCCCCCCGCATCACTGGTGAGCTCCCCGTCCGGCGGCGTGGCCACGATGCTGTGCGCGCCCTTGTCGCTGGCGCAGAAATCCGCGCCGTCCACGCTGATGGCGGGATCGGGTGCTTCCTCGCCGCCAAGGCAGATGAAGTTGATGGGGGGACAATCGGAGGCGCAGATGTACGGGAGGTAAAAGTCCGCGATGACCGCACCGTCGGGAATTTCTTCGACGAGGGAACGCAGTTCGCTGTCCCACGCCTCATCCTCTTTCGCCCGGTCGCGGAGTTCTCGAAGCAGCAGGTCGCTGACACTCCGCGCAGCCGGTCCTGTGGAAAGGTCCTCCCGGCTCACGTGTCGCCGCAGGCCTTCGAGATGCTCCACCTCGAGTCTCTCGGCATTCCTTTCCCGCGGCACAGGCTCCCCGGACGTGCTTCTCTCCATGACGACGCGTTCTTCGTCGCGCTCCGCGCTGCGGAGATTGCCTGCAATCCCGGTGGTCAGGTCCTCACGCGCGCGCGAACGCTGATGATAGACCATGATAAACGTTCCGCCCATGGGCACACCGGCCTTGTGCTGTATGCCGCTGTGCATGTAGGCATACATGGCGAAGGTCTGCATTTCCATGTATCGTCTGAAGCGTTCGATGAGCGCCGCGTACAGCGTGCGCAATGCGCCGGATTTGCAGAGACGGACGACGGTGTCCATATGCATGCGGTATTCTTCGGAAAGTGCGGTGTTGTCGTTTCCCGCGGCTGCCGAGAGGCGAAGCAGTGCGAACGCGAGTTTCACGGCGTCCTGCATTCGCAGGGTGACATCCGTCACGCGGAGCTGCAGCATGTCGGGGGGCAGGACTTCGTAGATTTTCTCGAGTCTGTACATGAGCATCAGTGGATAGAGGTTGCTCATGGAGGGACTGTGGATGCTGTCATGGACTGTCGCCGTGAATCCGGGCTGCATCATCGAGCTGTACGGCTGCTTCTTCACCTGGGGATACCAGGCCGAGAACAGCGCCCCGAAGGTCTGTTCCTTCACCTCGTAAGTCGAATCAAAGTCGCGCAGCAGCGCGGAGGCGAGGGTGAGGCTCTGTCCCATGTTCGACGGCTGCTGCGGTACGGGCAGGTCATGAAGGAAACGCATGACCGTGCCGAGTCTGCAGCGCAGCTCCGCGACCTGCGTGTCGTACTGCGTTTCCAGGTCACCGAAAAGACAGGCGATCTCCTTCCAGTCCTCGGGACGCTGCTGCAACGCCCGGCGCATATCCCGGATACTGTCGCGCAGCAGGTCCGCGAGCGTGGCGAAATCCCCGTTGAGTGCGACGATATCGACCGGCAGGCGGTTCTGCTTTTTTATCGCCAGCAGTTCACCGAGCGCCGTGCGCCAGTGCCGTCCGATATGTCCCTCCACGCGCAGGAAATTATACGGTTCGAGGTCGTATCGCAGCGGGGTATGCACCCAGTCATCGCTGTTGTTGTACTGTCGGGCGTGATACGAGAGATTCGTCCTGCCGGTCCCGAGACGCAGTTTTTTCTCATTCCACAGCTGGTACAGCGCCGGCGTGCCGGCGAGCACATTATAATAGTAGGGAATTGCCTTTACCGAGAGCGGTTCCGGGCCCAGTGTACTCGGTGTGCAGCGTATCGGAAAACGCCGTCGCGCGGCCTCCTGCTGCGGGACCGGGATCTGCAGCTGTCCGAGAAGTCCTGCGAGACGGAGCAGCAGCGCACGCAGTCGTTCCGCCGCGCCGTCCCCGCAGCAGGCAGCGGGAGAGGGGATGAAACGATGTCGATACTTCGATTCCGCTCCCGTGGCGCGTCCGAGCAGCAGGTGCCGCGGGAAGAGATCCTCGTCGGGACAGCAGACGGCGAGGACATCGTTGCACACCCGGCGCAGTTCGTCGTAGCCCTGCAGCAGATCGCTGAAATGATCGTAGTAATACTGCGCGTGCAGCAGCTGCGCGAGCTGAATGCTGCCGTCATTGAGAAATGCATAATCCCCCTTCAGCGACTGGAACGGGTTCGACGGCAGCTCATCCTCGACG
>JAVVFP010000177.1:0-6468 GCA_032250495.1 Bacteroidota bacterium
CGACGAAGCTGTAGTTGAGACTGCCCGGGGTGACGTAGCAGGCCTCGTCGGCGCCCATGTAGGGATTGACGCGTGTCTCACCATCGATATCGACTCCGACCGAATTGAGCAGCGTGCCGAACAGGTCGGTGTCATCTTCTGAAGGACTGGTCAGGTGCAGGTCACCGGTGAAGGGATCCGCATAGCTCACCGTTTTCGATATCGAGTTGGCGTCCATGCCCGATGTGGCCTGCAGCTGAGCGAGCGTACTGCGGCTGCCCGACCAGTAGGCGATGTTGTTGCCGGTCGTGTAGAACAGGTTGAAGTCGGTGTCGTTGACGTAGGATCCGCTGTTGACGTACCAGGCGTAGCCGGCACCGCTGTTGTAGAAGATGTTGTTGTAGAAATCACTTCCCGTGGTGTAGTAGGAATACACCGCCGCGCCGCTGGAGTACGAGCTGTTGATGTGCACGGTGTTGTGCGCGAACAGCGTGTTGTAGGAGCGGTACATGTAGACGCCGCGGTAGGTGCGCGTGGTGTTGTTGAGCACCGACACCATGTTGTTGACGAAGCGGGTCGAACCGCTCTGGTAGTAGTTCTGATAGTAGAGGTAGATGCCATAGCCGTAGGCGCCGCCATCGGAGAAGAAGATGTTGCGTTCGAAGTTGTTGTTCTGCCCGTAGTAGAACTGCGCCGGGTAGCGGTAGGTGTACGCCGGATTGGTCAGATACACGCGGTTGTCGACGAAATCCATGCTGCCGACGTAGTAGGTGCGCACCGGCGAGTAATACTGTCCGGTGAACTCGCAGCCCTGTACGGTGACGTCGTCCTCAGTGGACGTCGTGCCTGCCCCGTACAGATAGAGTCCGTAGGCGCCTTCTCTCACACCGCAATCGATGAAGGATGTGCGATCATTCTGTGTGCCGTAATCGGAATAGACCACGGCCATGTAGGTGGAGGTGGAGTTGACGTCCCGGCTCACGAGTTCACAATTCTCGAAGGTGATGTCCGTCGCCCCGCCTCCGAAGTAGACCACACGGCCATATGACCCACCGGTAGCCGTCATCGTCATGTCCTTGAAGGTCACGAATGAAGCTTCACCGGGACTGACAACGTAATTATTCCCGGTTCCGGTCGCGGCGAAAGTGAGATCGACATCGTTCTTGTTGCCGGTTTCGGACTGGAATGTCACGGTATTGACTGCCGACGCTCCGGGGATGGCGTCGAGTTCGATCTGTTCGTTGTACGTGCCCGGACGAACGTTGAAGACGACGGGACCGCATAGACCGTACTGGTTGAGGTCATTGACCGCGGAAGCGAAATCGCTGTAGTCCGGGGATGCCCCGCCGATGGTGTAGCTGCCTGCAATCGCGGCCTGCACGGTCACCGAAGCGGAGTCGTTGACGTTGATGGTGTCCTGCACCCCGTTCGGCATGCTGGTCCATGCCGTGATGGTATACGGGACGCCGCTCTGGAAATTCATGTTGGCGAGGGTCACCTGTGTCGAACGCGTGGTGGAATTGAGCGTGTCGAGCAGTCCCGTCCAGCTGTAGGCGGTCTGTGGCACACCGTTCACACTCCAGTTTATCGTCGCGGAGGTGAGCTGATTCGTTCCGAAGTTGAACAGCGTCACGATCACGTCCTCGTTCCCGGCGCAGAAGTTCTGCGGGGAATCGATGGAATTGATGCCGGCGTCGTTGGGACCGAGTATGCCGTCATCGTAATAGATGGTACCGCAGAACTGGCGGGGATAGAAGCCGAAATTGACATTGGTCGTGTTGGTCGACGGATTCGTCGATCCGTACACGCCCCAGAACTGCGTGTCTATGGTCATGTCCGCGTTCGTGAAGGTGTACGGCGTGGTTCCCGAACGGTAGCGGCTGCCACCGGAGGTGGTGAAAACCATGACGCCGTAGGTCTCGTTCGCGTTGATCAGGAAATCGAGCGTGTAGGGTATTTCCGTTGGAGCGGTGTTGGTGGAAGCGCTGTAATTGGCGCCGCCGAGATATACCCAGCCCGAATTCTGGTTGACGGTACCACCCGGCCGGACCCAGATTTCCGCGGCGCCGCTGCCGGTATTGAAGGTGTTCCATATGCGGTGCAGGCGGATCGACCGATGCGCGGTGATATCAAAAGTGATGCCCTGCTGCCCGTTGTTGGCCGAGATGGTCGGGTAGGACCCGAAATTGTATGTCCCCTGTGCCTGCGCATCCTGTCCCGCCTGCGGGAAGAGCAGGAAAGCGAACAGGAGGGCGGCAGCGATCACGGGGGTCCTGCGTGCGGAATGTCCGCCACTGGAAAACATCGTATAGAGATGTGTCATGATGTTGCCTCGTGTTTGTTGAGAAATTGGACGATTATGTAATGCATTCGCATGTGCCTTTTATTCACATTGCCTGACCGAAAGAGTATTGCAGGCGAAATTACGGGTCTTGTCTGGATAGAATATGAATAAGAATGGGCAATGTCAAGGCGTATGGACGGTCGCACACGCCGCGATAAATATCTAGTAATCCCTTGTGACGCTTGTACTTACCAGATATATGGCCCTGCGGGAGGGCGATGCGGGCAAAAATAATAGTGATTTTTATTCACAGAGAATATAAGCAACGGTAGTTTTCTGTTTACGGGAGTATGCGGCAGGTCGGGGGGGAGAGGTTCCGACAGGTGGAGAATCTGCGATGACGTGTGATGAAAATCGGGGTATGGGTTTCGTCTTCTCGGGATAGCGCATGCCGTGGCGCCTTGCTCCCGCGGATTTGCCTCACCCATTGAATTACCGTGCTCTCCCGGTGCCGTGTTCTCCCGGTACCGTCTTCTCCCGGTACCGTGTTCTCCCGGTACAGCGGGGATGTTCCCGAGAGGGAAGCGGAAGTGCTTTCGTCGGATGGAGCGGATCACCGTGGGAAATCGCGGTCCGCCGGGGCGCCGCCACTACCTTGTTATTGAGGCGGTCAAATACTATGTTTTGTGTTCATGCCATGACAGCGCAGGACTGCGTCCACGGTGCGCCTGCGTGCTTCCACGAAACAGCGGAGACAGCAGAACATATGTGTGGGATTCTCGGCTACATCGGCTTCCAGGAAGTCGCCCCCATCGTCGTTACGGGACTCAAGCGCATGGAATACCGAGGTTACGATTCAGCGGGCCTCGCGATTCTCAGTGACGGTCGCGTCGACATACTGAAGCGTGCCGGCAAGGTCGCGGATCTCGAAAACCTGGTAGAACTCCATCCGCTCTCTTCGACGATAGGGATCGGGCATACGCGCTGGGCGACGCACGGCGTCCCGAATGACACGAACGCGCATCCGCATGTCGACCATACGGGCAGGATCGCGCTCGTTCACAACGGCATCATCGAGAACCACGCGGCCATTCGTCAGCGCCTTCAGCGCGACGGTGTCACATTCCACACCGACACCGATACCGAGGCCCTGGTGCAGCTGATTTCCGCGTTTTACGACATCACACACGACCTTGAACAGTCCGTGCGTCTTGCGCTCAACGAAATCGACGGCACTTTCGGTATCGTCGTGATTTCCAACCATGAGCCCGACAAGCTCATCGCGGCGCGGAGGGGCAGTCCCCTCGTTCTCGGCATCAATGACGGGGAGTACTTTGTCGCCTCCGATGCCTCGGCGATCGTGGGACATACGCGGCAGGTCATTTTTCTCGAGGATGACGACGTCGCCACACTCACGCGGGAGGGATACGAGGTCAAGACCCTGGGTGACGAGGTGGTGGAACATGAGATCGAGGAGATTACCTACGACATCGAACAGATTGAAAAAGGTGGTTACGAGCACTTCATGCTCAAGGAAATCCATGAGCAGGCGCAGACCATCATGGACTCGATGCGCGGGCGCCTGATCATGGAGAAGGGGACGGCGAAACTCGGGGGACTGCGCGAGGTGCTCCCAGTGCTCAACAATGCGCGACGCATCATCATAACCGCATGCGGGACGTCCTGGCACGCGGGACTCGTGGGCGAGTACATGCTCGAGCATTACGCGCGCATTCCTGTCGAAGTGGAGTATGCCTCGGAATTCCGCTACCGCGACCCTATCATCAATGAAGACGATGTCGTCATCGCCATCAGCCAGAGCGGGGAGACCGCCGATACTCTCGCCGCCCTCAGGGAGGCCAAGCTCCGTGGTGCCACCGTCATCGGCATCTGCAACGTCGTCGGCAGCACCATCGCGCGCGAGACGCATGCCGGGGTGTATATTCACGCAGGCCCGGAAATCGGCGTGGCCTCCACGAAAGCCTTCACGGCGCAACTGGTGGCCCTCTCCCTGCTGACGCTCATGCTGGGACGCAACCGCGGCTTCATCAGCATCGAGGAGGGGCGGGAATTCGCACAGGAACTGATGTCCATTCCGTCCAAGGTCGAGCAGATCCTCGCGGACACCGGTCCGATTCAGAAGCTGGCGGAGCGCTATTACAACGCCACGAACGCGCTGTACCTCGGCCGCGGATACAATTTTCCCGCCGCGCTGGAGGGGGCTCTCAAGCTGAAGGAAATCTCCTATATCCATGCGGAAGGATATCCCGCCGCGGAAATGAAGCACGGTCCGATAGCACTGATCGATGAGAACATGCCCGTGGTGTTCATTGCGCCGCAGGACCGCATCCACGAAAAAGTCATCAGCAATATCCAGGAAGTCAAGGCGCGGAAGGGACAGGTCATCGCCATCGTCAACCACGAGGACGACGTGATCGACGGCATGGCAGATCACGTGATCTGCATTCCGCGGACGCTCGATTTTCTTTCTCCCATGCTGACAAGCATTCCCCTGCAACTGCTGGCCTACTACATCGCGGTCAAACGGGGCTGCGACGTGGACCAGCCGCGCAATCTCGCCAAAAGCGTGACCGTGGAATAGAACGCCGGAAGGACAGCACAGTGATCGCGACGGAAACAGTGGATCGGAAAACCCTGGACATGGTGCAGGAAATCCTGCGCATGAAAAAGGAAATGCGGGCGGTGATTCTCGCCCACTATTACCAGGATTCCCTCATTCAGGATATCGCCGATATCCGCGGCGACAGCTTTGAACTTTCGCGACGCGCACGCGAGGTCGACGCCGATGTCATCGTCTTCGCCGGCGTGCACTTCATGGCGGAGACGGCGAAGATCCTCAATCCCGGGAAGAGCGTCCTGCTGCCGGATATGAACGCGGGCTGTTCCCTTGCCGAAAGCGCGCCGGCGCACCTCTTCCGCCGCTTCCGTGCCGAGAACCCGGAGCACCTGGCAGTGACATATATTAACTGCACTGCCGAGGTGAAGGCGCTCAGCGACATCATATGCACCTCGAGCAGCGCCGAGCGCATACTTGCACGGCTTCCGCGGGACCTGCCCATCATTTTCGCGCCGGACAAGAATCTCGGCCATTACGTGCGAGAGAAAACCGGTCGCGACATGCTGCTCTGGCAGGGGGTGTGTACCGTGCACGAACAGTTCAGCGCGGAGCGTATCGCCGCACTGCGCGCCGAAGCGCCGGACGCCGAGGTGATCGCGCACCCGGAATGCGAGGGCGTCGTCCTGCGACACGCCGACTTCATCGGCTCCACCGGTGCCCTGCTGAAATACGTCAAGGAGAGCGCGGCCCGCCGCTTCATCGTGGCGACCGAGTCGGGCATACTGCATCAGATGAAAATCGTCGCTCCGGATAAAGAGTTCATCGCCGCGCCGCCGGATAACGGTTGCGCGTGCAATATCTGCGATTACATGAAGGTGAACACGCTGGAGAAGCTGTACCTGTGCATGAAAAACCGGGGTCCGGAAATCACCGTGGATGAAGATCTGCGGCAGCGCGCACTGCGTCCCATCGAGCGCATGCTCGAACTGGCCGATGCCGACGCGCAGCAGGCGGCGGACATCGTGCGTGAAATCCGTCTCCCCTTCCGGGCCTGACGCGGAAGAAAGTATCCAGTACCGATCATACATTCGTTCTCATCAAACGAGGTTCCCATGAAGAAACTGTTCCTGATTGCCCTGATGTTCGCGGCGATGACGGGCAGCGCCGGCGCGCAGCAGATCGTCGACCTGTTCCATTACCAGCCCGAACAGAACTACTTTGTGCTCACTTTCCCGCCCGGATCCATGTCCGTCGCGCGCTTCGACCTCGAACGCGCCGCGAAGCTGCATGAGATCAACGTGTGGTTTTCGCCCGGCCAGGGCGCCACATCGGGTGACAGTGTCAACGTGTACCTCTTCGGCAGGGAAGGAGGCGGCGCGTTCCCGCTGCTGCTGCAGCCCATCGTCACGATCAAGGCGTGGATCCCCGTGGAGACCAACACGCTCGTGCGCTTCGCCATACCCGATCCGAAATTAACCTTCGTTCGGCCGACCAATTTTTTCGTGGGCGTGCAGGTACTCGGTCCGAATATGAAAGTTCGCATGGACCGCTACACACAGACCCCCGACTGCGCCACCAGCGAGGGCGATACGCTGTATCACAGTTCCTACTGGCAGCCGGTTGAGCC
>JAVVFP010000178.1:0-6455 GCA_032250495.1 Bacteroidota bacterium
CACCCAGACGCGGCCATTGTAATCCACGGCGACCCCTGTGGGAAATCTCCCCGGCGTCGTATGCACGTCGAGCGCGAATTCCTTGACGAGGTTGCCGTCGGAGTCACGCCTTTCGAGCGTGTTCGTGCCCGTACACGCGATCCACACATGTCCGTCATCCGGCGTCACCGCCAGTCCCCTCACGAGCGTACCGTTCAGATCGATCGGGAAGCCGGGTTGAACATTGCCCGCGGCGTCGAGCTTGTAGAGCCGGGCCGACTGGTACGTGGTCGACCAGATATATCCGTCGGGGTCCTCCGCGAGGCCGTAGGCCTGAACGTTGGACAGGCAGGTGGGAACGCCTGCCGGTGTCATCATCAGCAGCGGTCCGCCGCCGCCGTTCAGGGAGGAGGAAAATATCGTGCCGTTTGCGCTCACCAGTCCCCCGTAGCCACCGCAGTCGAGTCCTTCATGCAGCTGCAGTATCTCCGCCGTCTGTCCGTCGAGTTTCATCATGGTCGAGCGCGTGAGGTTCTGCAGGGAATAGCCGCCGACCCACACGTCATTGTCCGCATCGACGGATATGTGCCGACAGTTTCGCGCGGGCACATTCTTGTAGAGCAGGATGCATTCGTCCTCCGCATCGTCGATGCTGCTGCCCGACCAGCCGTTGATGTCCCCGAGTCCACGAGAGGTGCGTATCAGTCCGTCGCCGTCGCGGTCCACCGCCGTGCTGTAGAGAAAAGGTGGTTTGAGATACGCACCGGTGGGATTGGGCACGCCGTAGCGGTCACAGCGCGTACCGCCGAGCACGACGCCGATCTTGATCACCGACCCTTCGCCGTTCATCGGGAAACGGGGTTGATCGCGGTTGCCGGCCCAGACATTTCCGGCACGATCCACCGTCGTGCGCGAGGGATTGTGTGTCAGTCCCTCCGGCGTCGTCCGGTATTCCCCGAGAATGTCCCCTGTGTTCGCGTCGATGCGTATGACCGTGCCGCGATCCGACGCCGCCACATTGACATACGGCAGCAGCGCGCTCTCGTGATTGAGCTGCAGCTGATCGGACACCACGTCGTGATTGACGTTGATCATCAGGCCTTCATCGAAATCGGCATCGAGCGTCCAGCTTTTCGTCTGCTGTGCCTGCGCCGACGCGGTGAGAAAAGCCGCGACCATGAGCAGCGCGATACGGCACCGTTTTCCTCGAATCGTGATCCTGTCACTCATGACCGTACTCCGTTCCTTGTTCCGCGCATACGCCTCCCGACCGGGGAAGTTGTCAACCCCTTTTCCTGGAGACGTCCGCCATGGCGGATTGTTTAGTCGAGACCTGAAAAAACGCGTGGCTGCCCTCACTTCAGCAGCGAAATCACCCGACGGCGCAGCGCGACGCCGCTGCGCAGTTCGCAGATGTATATCCCGCTGGGGAGGTCCGCAGCGTCGAAACGCAGCGCGTACCTGCCCGGGGGCGGTGTGCCCTCGTAGAGGGTTCGCACGATGCGGCCCTGCAGATCCCTGATGAGAAGACGCACGGGAGCACGCGCGATGACTTCATAGCGAATCACGGTTTCACTGTTGAAAGGATTGGGGTGATTCGGCTCGAGTGCGATACGTCCTTCTCCGTCGAAGAGACGCACCCCGCCTTCCTCGCACAGGTCGGTAAGCGTGAAGGCGCCGGATTCTTCCCGCACGGTGACCGCTCCGCCGATTGTTGCGCTGTGTTCGAGCTGCAGGACGGTGGCGGCGGTGTCGCCGAGCACGGCGAGGAAATCGAATTCCGCGATCACGTTGTCGCGCAGCGGGAGCAGCGGCAGCGCATCGAGCGCGATCACCCTGTCCCTTCCCTCGATGCGTCCTTCCGGCGTGGCGCCGACGGGAACGAGCAGGGATGCGCGGTAGCGCAGCTGCGTCGTCATCGCGGTCGCTCCCGCGAGCGCGATGCGTCCGTGCTCGCGCAGTCGAATCGGGATGCGTACCAGGTCCCCTGCAGCAGCCCGCAGCGTATCGGTGGAGAGCGTTGCCTCGGCGGACACGCCGACCCCTTCTCCGAAAAGCTGCGCAATGGCGGGCTGCGGAACACCGTCCACGAAAAACGCGATGCTGCCGCTGCTGCGTCCCGCGCGGCGCGGAGCAAAACGCAGCGTCATCGCATGGCTGCCGAGCGGCGGCAGCTGAAAAGGCGCGCCGCCGGCGAGGATGGAAAACTGCGTATCGTCCGGTCCCTGCTGCAGCGCATCACGCACGGTGACCGGACCCGCAGTCAGGTTGCGGAGCAGGACATGGACGGTGCTGTCACGACGCGCTCCCACGGGAATCGCGCCGAAATCGACGCGCGACGCCGCGACCTCGATCTGCGGGGCGATCGCTTCGCCGCGGATCGCGTAGCGCTGCGTATCGACCTGCGTGTGCAGCACGATGGTGGCGGAATAATATCCCGCCGACGCCGGGGAGAAGGAAAAGGCCACGTCCTGTGTTCCCTGCAGCGGGAGCTGCAGCGGAGGCAGTCCCCCGGTCGCGGTGAACAGCGCGGCGTCCTGTCCCTCGATGTACAGCGTGTCGATGCGTATGCGGGCGGGCCCGCTGTTCACGATGAAGGCGGAAAGCAGGGAATCCTTCACTGTCCCCGCCGTAATGCGTCCCATATCCACCTCGCGCGCCTCGGCCGCAGGCATCACGATGGAGAACACGGCGTCGGAGCGGTCCTGCACCTGCGCCTGCGCCTGCACCTGCGCCTGCGCCTGCACCTGCGCCTGCGCCTGCACCTGCGCCTGCACCTGCGCCTGCAGCGGCGGCGCGCTCATCGTCCAGGCGCAGGATGCGACGAGCAGCACGTACGGTATGGTCCAGCGGCGCATCATCGGAAATTCCTCACGACCCTGAATCCGATACCGCCGCGTGTGCGCACATGCGTGCCGTTGCGTGCAGCGCTGCGGCACTCGGTGGCGAAGCGGTCGAAACCGCCTCCCCGGTAGACACGGAATTGTGCGGGCGCCGCCACCAGCGGTCCCGTCGGATCGACCTGCTGCGCAGGCACGTAGGCGTTGTAATAATCCCAGCACCATTCGGGTACGTTGCCGTGCAGGTCGAAAATGCCGAAGGCGTTCGCTGCGCGCGTTGCGGCGGAGTGCACGCTGCCGTCGGCGTTGCCGCAGTACCAGCCGACCTGCCGCAGCGCGGGATCGGGACCGTCACAGTAGGGGTCGCGCATGCCGCCGTTGGTGAAATCGTCATTGGACCCCGCCCGGCATGCGTATTCCCATTCCGCCTCGGTGGGCAGGCGGTAGCCCGGAGCGGTGAAGTCACAGGTGGCGCTGTCGCCGGAGATGGTGTAGCAGATCCGCAGGCCCTCGCGTTCCGAGCGCAGGTTGCAGTACGCGAGCGCGTCGAGCCACGTGACGCCGGAAACGGGAAGCGCATCCCCGGGCGTGGACGAAGGGTTGTATCCCATGACGTCCACCCATTCCCGCTGTGTTATCTCATGGGCAGAGATGTAAAACGAGCGGGTGATGCGCACCTCGTGCGCGGGACGTTCCGCCGCACTTCCCGTTCCGTTCAGGTCGCCCATCATGAAACTTCCCGGCGGGAGCAGCACCATGTCCTTCGGTGCCGGCAGGGACGCGAGCAGCGTGATGCGGACGAGGCAGCGGTCACTGACCACGAGCGGCACGCGCCAGGCGTGCTGCAGTCCGTTCGTCCGCGACGTGATCTCCGACCAGCTTGTGCCGGCATCCGCGCTGAATTCCAGCCGCACGGCATCCTCCGGCGTGACGTCCGTCCACGTGATCACCGTGTCGCTGCCGGCCACGAACACCTCGCCGCCGTTGGGATGCAGCAGCGTGATCACCCTTTTGTCCTCCCCCTTCCCGGGAAAACCCGCCGTCGCGAAAAACGCGTCTTCGCAGGCACTGGTTTCCATCGCGAAGCGGCAGCTGGCATACGAGGAGTCGAGGGCCTGGTAACGGACGGTGAGCACGCGCTGCTGTCCCGCGGGAATGATGAAGGGCGGCGGCGAGCCGCCGAAGGCGCTGATCGTAAAGCGTGCATCGTCGGGCACGATGCGGCGAATCTCCACGCTGCGGCCTGCGGCCCGCAGAGTGAGCGAATGTTCCCCCGCACTTCCCGGTGTGACACCCGGAATGGTGACGACGGCGGAAGGCAGGAAATCCAGCGTTGGGAGGTCCTCACGCGTCACGCTGTACCCGCCTGCTGCGCGGCAGCCATGTGCAGGAAGTTCCAGCGCCACACTGCGCGCATAGGAGCAGCCGCCGCTTTCCCAGGTGATGACACAGGGAGCGCTTTCACGCGCCATGTCGAGAATGCTCCGGTAAATGCGGACGATATCGGCTCGCGTCGCGACACGGGAGAAACAGCGTCCCCCGCTTTCCGCGCTGACGCGGCGCAGCAGCTCCGGCGTTTCTTCCCCGAGCGTGACGCAGTACACCTGTGCCGCGGACTGCCGCAGCGCGGCAAGTATGGCGCTTTCATCTCCCCTTGCCTGTCCGTCGGTGAGAAGAACGACGACGCGCTTGTGGCGTCCCCTCGTGACCACACGCAGCGCTCCTGCGAAGGGATCGATCAGCGCCGCGTCGAAGCTGGTTCCGCCTCCCGCGGAGAGGCGGTCGACGGCGGCGCGCAGCAGGGCGGGATCGTTCGTGAAGTCCTGCTGCAGCGCATTGGTCGTGGTGAACGACGTGATGCCGCACTCCGAGGGCCCCCCGGGAAAGGCGTCGATCCATGCGTGCGCCGCATCTTTTGCCATCGAGATGCGCGGACCGTCCATGGAGCCGGACACGTCGATCGCGAGCACGGCGGACAGGTGGCGCGGGGGGGCGGGTGGCGGACAGCTGATGTCGAGTACGTTGCGGGACTCGGCGTTTTCGGTGAGAAGGAAATCGGCGGGCTGCAGGGTCGTCAGTGCCGCTCCCGATGCGTCGAAGGCGTAGAACTTCGCACGCAGCAGCGGGTAGCTGCGCGCATCGATATCGAAGAACGTGAGGGATTGCGCCGTGGCATGTGCGCCCGGATCTCCCGTCAGGGACGGGAGAACGAAAAGAAACAGGCAAAGGGCGGAAAAACAAGGGCGGCGCACGGCAGTCCTTCCGAGTACTGGAGAGTCCCCGTATGATACAAATTTTTCCGTCCCCTGTCTAGCGTTTCCTCGCGGAAGCGACATGCCGCGGGAAGCGACATGCCGCGGCGCATTCTCAGCGGTTGAAGCCGCGCAGTCCGGGATTGGGATCCCTCTTCTCATCGAGAATGCCGCGGCGCAGCAGATCGGACGATACCGCGGAGAAAAAGCCGCGGCTGTTGAGATCGTCGTAAACGACGGACCCGTAATCCTTCACGCTGCCGACCCATATCACCTGTCCCGAATTCGGCAGAAACAGCTTGATGGTCCCGGTCTGCCACGCGGGCGTGTTCCGATCGATGTCCGCAGCCTCCGGGTACAGCCAGTCCCGCATCGAACGTTCGCCCGGTCCCCCGGACAAATAGAGAATGCCGTCTATCCCTTCATCCTTGAGCGCCCAGAGCTTCTCCTTGTCACTCATGTTCTTGAGAGGCGAGTAGAGATCGATATCCCTGTACACCGTGGCGTCACTGCTCTCGCGCAGGTGGGAAGCCAGGGCGCCTTCAAACTCATCTTTCGCCGCAAGGTCCCTCGTGTCATAGACGACCAGCAGGCTCTGCAGCGGCAGCGTACGGTTGGCGAGGAGGAACTGCGTGTCGACGACGGTGTTGAGATCCACCGACGAGCAGGCGGCACACAGAAGGAGGGTGAGCATCGAAAGGACAATAGTCTTCATGACGGTCTGGCGTTGTTCGTCGTTGCTGTCTGCGGCTGCTTTGCCGCAGGGTTTCCCGTAGTGCAGCGCGGAGCGGTCTCCGGCCTGCGCTGCTGCGGCCGAAGCGCGGAGTGGTATCCGGGACGCAGCTTCATGCAGCAAACTATGAAAGCGGCACGCAATAAGCAACGAAAGCGGCACGCAATAAGCAATGCGGCCGCTTGCGGCGAAGGCGCGGATTTGTGATATTCCTCCACGGGAGACCTGCTTCCGGGATTTATCACCATATCGCCACCGAGAGACGGAGAATCATCATGCCGAACTGTTCAACAACATACTTGGGACTGCAGCTGCGCAATCCGATTATCGTTGCCAGCAGTGGACTGAGCAAAAATATCGAACGCGTCCGCGACTGCGAGCAGGCCGGCGCGGGCGCCGTGGTGCTCAAAAGTCTCTTCGAAGAAGTACTCGCGCAGAAGGATTTCGGTCTCAAGGAGGGTACGGTCGATCATACCGAGGCCTATGACTACTATCTCGCCCATCTCGAACTGCTGTACGGGGCCTCGGACTACACGGACCTGATCAAGCAGGCCAAGGCGGAGATCTCCATTCCCGTCATCGCCAGCATCAACTGCGTTTCCGGCAAGTGGTGGCCGGACTTCGCGCGTCAGATAGAAGGCGCAGGGGCCG
>JAVVFP010000179.1:0-6454 GCA_032250495.1 Bacteroidota bacterium
CGTTGCATCTCGCGCTCGGCCTGACGGCGCCTGATGGTCTCCCGCTTGTCGTGGCGGGCCTTCCCCTTGGCCAGGCCCATCTCCACCTTCGCTCTGCCCCGCTTGAAGTACAGGCGCAGCGGGATCAGGGTGAGGCCCTTCTGATCCAGCTTGCCCCGGATGCGCTCGATCTCCCGCTGCAGGGAAGTCAGGCGAGGAACGGAGCGCGCCGCCGCGATCACGTGACAGCCCAGGGAGGCGAGCCGCAGCGCCGTCGCGCGGCCGATGCCTTCCGATGCTCCGGTGATCAGTACCGTGGTATTCTCGAGTTGCATACGCGGGTTTCAATCGGTAATACTTCCCTTAAGTATACGACAACGCAACTTGCGATTCATCCCCGAAATGAATAAACTCGGAGAACGAAAAAACTGTCATTTCCATAAACATGCACTGATCATTGCGCGCTGCGGAACTGCAGACGAGGGGTTATGTCTCGCAAGGACGAAATACTGATCGTTGACGATGAAGAAATGATGTGCCTCGTGCTCTCGGGGGTGTTCGAGGATGCCGGGTACGACGTGCGCACGGCTTCGAACGGCGAGGACGCGATGCAGAAAATCGGGGAACGTCTCCCCGACGTGCTGCTGATGGATATTATCATGCCGGGACTGACGGGAATGGAGGTCCTGCGTCGTGTGAAGAGCATCGACGACAGTTTCCCCGTCATACTCATGACGGCCATGGCGGGCGTCAGCGGCGCGGTGGATGCCATGCGCAGCGGCGCGTTCGACTACATCGCAAAGCCCTTTCACAACGAGGAACTGCTGCGCGTGGTCGGCAATGCGCTGACGCGCAACAAACCGCGCAGCGATGTTCGCGAATTGCCCGGTGACGTGGAGGAGAATGAGCAGAAGGACCCCATCCTTCACGACATGGGGACCAGCGAGGTCATCACAGAACTTGCCGCGCGTACGCGCCGCGTCGCGAAGAGCAATTTCGACGTGCTGATCACGGGGGAGACAGGGACGGGAAAGGAACTGATCGCCCGTGCCATTCACAATATGAGCGGCCGCGCCGACAAACCCTTCATCCCGATCGATTGCGGCGCCATCCCCGAGGCGCTGCTCGAAAGCGAACTCTTCGGACATGAAGAGGGCGCCTTCACCGATGCCCGCAGCCAGAAAAAAGGGAAGTTCGAACTCGCGCAGGGTGGTACCGTTTTCCTCGACGAGGTGCCGAACATGTCCTGGGCTTCGCAGGCCAAACTGCTTCGCGCCCTGCAGGACCGAGCCATTTTCCGCGTGGGCGGCAGCAAGTCGATCAGCATCGATGTTCGCGTCATCGCCGCGAGCAACACCGAACTGCAATCCCTGATCGACAGGAAGGATTTCCGCGCGGACCTGTATTACCGGCTCCGTGAATTTTCCATTCACGTGCCCGCGCTGCGCGAGC
The DNA here is from genome assembly GCA_032250495.1 of Bacteroidota bacterium. Lineage (GTDB taxonomy): Bacteria > Bacteroidota > Ignavibacteria > SZUA-365 > SZUA-365 > BM516. The sequence goes on from JAVVFP010000179.1 coordinate 1,432, forward strand.
GCAAGGGCGACATTCCCTTCCTTGTCGACAAGTTCATCGCGCAGACTAACAGGGAGTTGGGCAAGGAAGTCGCCGGCTGCTCTGCCGCCGCGATGGAGGCCCTCATCATGTTCGAGTGGCCGGGAAATGTGCGGCAGCTGCGTTCGGCCATTCGCAGCGCCGTTCTTCAGGCAGGCAACGTCGTGGAGATCGAGCACCTGGAATTCGTCGAAGGAAGCGGTCCCGGTTCCACGCTCTCGCCCACGCCCCCCGCACCCACGCTCGAGGAAGGTGCGCCGCTCAAGGACCATGTCAAGAAGCATATCTCACAGATCGAGCGCCAGATCATCCTCGAGACGCTGCACTCCACCAATTGGAACAAGGCGAAGACCGCACGTGTCCTGCAGATCGCGTACAACACGCTGTTGTCAAAAATCAACGAATATGATTTGCAGAACCCCAGTGGCTGATCCCACCGCCCGCCCGCGACTCCGTCTGTTTCATTTCCTGCAGCAGTCCGACGCATGACAGCTTCGCCACAAGAGCGCTATTCCATCCTCCTGATCGAGGACGACCGTGACCAGGTGCGTTACGTGCAGACCCTGCTGGGCGCAGAGAACGGCATCGTCGGTGAGGTCCGTGCCGCGGGGACAGTGGCGGAGGGACTGAAGCTGATCGCGGAGCGCGTCCCGGACTGCATCCTTCTCGACCTCAATCTCCCCGACAGTGACGGTCTCGATACTTTCCGCCGGGTCAACCGGGAAGCGGAAGATCTTCCCATACTCATTTTCAGCGGCAACACCGACGTGGAACTGGCCGTGGAGGCCGTACGCCTGGGGGCGCAGGACTATCTCGTGAAGGGGGATGCGAAAGAACCGCTGCTCTCCCGCAGTATACGGTACGCGATCGAGCGCAAGCGCATCGCGCGCGAGCTGCTGCGCACGCAGGAGGAACTGGCCGCGCGCAACGAGGCGCTGGTCGAAGCCCGCGAGCAGATACGCGCCGAGAGGGACATGTTCGTGGCGGGACCGACGGTGGTGCTGCGCCGTGGCGTCGACGACGACTTCCCGGTGGCGTTCGTATCCAGGAACATCGCGCGCTTCGGCTTTTCGCCGGACGCTCTGACCGGCGGGGAAGGCGGTTTCCTCGCACTTGTGCACGCAGGCGACGTCGACCGTGTGCGTGAGGCCTGGCGCGCGCAGATCGCGCAGAGCGCGGAGGTGCTCGAAATCGATTACCGTTTGCGCGACGCGCACGGAGAGACGGTCTGGGTGCATGAAACCACCCGACTCCAGCGCGAAAGCGACGGCGCTCCGGTCGCGCAGATCGCCCACGTGGTCGACATCACGGGAAGAAAACGCGCGGAGCACCGTCTCGATGACACGCAACGCCGTTTCGAAGCCATGATAGGCAATCTCAGTGAAGCCGTGTTCGAGGTCGACGTCACCGGGCGCGTGCGCTTCGTCTCCCCTGTCGTCACGCGTCTGCTCGGCTACTCCGCCGAGGAACTCCTGGGTCGTCCCTTCGGCGAGCTGGTGATAGAGGAAAGGCGGGCGGAATGGGCGGAGACGATGATTTCCATGCTGCAGGGCCAGGAGACGAATTGCGAGTACCCGGTAAAGACGCGAGCGGGTGAAGAGCGGCTGCTGCGTCTCAGCTGCCGCCGCCAGCTGCGCGGCAGCGAACTCGTCGGCCTCGCGGGCGTGATCACCGACGTCACCGAGCAGCGCGTGATGGAGGAGATGCTGCGTGACGCCCGTGCGCAGACGCAGCAGTACCTCGATATCGCGGAGGTGATCTTCCTGTCGCTCAACCTGCGCGGAGAAATCGCCATCGTCAACAACAAGGGCTGCGCCCTCCTGGATTACGCGGAACATGAACTGGTCGGTAAGGACTGGTTTACACTCTGCATCCCGGAGGAGGAGCGTGACGAACTGCGGACCTTCTTCCGCCGCATCGTCACCGGCGAGGCCGAGCAGCCGGAGAGGCACGAGAATGTCGTGCTGACCCGGGGCGGTGAGCGACGCCTCGTGCGCTGGCATAACGCGCTTCTGCGCAACAGCAAGGGCAAGCTCATCGGCGTGCTCAGCAGCGGGGAGGATATCACCGAGCGCCGCAGGATAGAAGAGGAAGTCAAGGGGTCCCGAGAACTGCTGGATCTCGCACTCTGGGGTGCCGATCTCGGGGCGTGGGAACTTTCCCTCGACAGCGGACGGGTGCAGCTCAACCGTCGTGCCGCGGAGATGCTCGGGAGGGAAGGGGATGGCATACTGTCCTTCGAAGAACTGCGGCGCGCGACGCTGCCGGAGGAGGATGTGGCGCGGCTCGACGCGCTGCTGCAGCGGCATATCAGCGGGGAAAACGCGTTCTACCAGGCGGAGACCTGGATGATCGCCGCGAACGGGGAATGGAAATGGGTGCTCGAGCGCGGCAAGGTCGTCGAGTACGACGCGACGGGAACGCCCCTGCGCGTCGCGGGTACCTACCTCGATTTGACCGAGCGCAAATATGCAGAAATAGCGCTCGAAGACAGTGAAAAGAAATTCCGGCTGCTCGCAGAGAATTCTACAGACATCATATGGACGGCGGACGCCGCGCTGAATCTCACGTTCGTCAGTCCCTCATCGGAGTTCATTCTCGGCTACACGCCGGAAGAAATGATATCGCTCAGCTATGATGCACTGGTTCACGACATCCGCAGGGAGGACGTCCTTTCCATCATGCGTGAGCGCGTCAGCGGCGGCACCGGAAAGGACATACAGAAGCGCAGTCTCCGCACCGAAGCACAGCTCAGGAAAAAGGACGGGTCGCTGCTCTGGGTGGAGATCGTCGCCTCGCCGGTGGTGGATCGCAGCGGACAGGTGGTGACCGTTCACGGGAACACCCGTGACATACACCGGAGAAAGCTCGCGCAGCTCGCGCTCGCGGAGAGCGAGGAAAAATTCCGCCTCCTGGTCGAAAACCAGACCGACCTCGTCGTCAAAGTCGATCTCGACGGACGTTTCCTGTTCGTGAGTCCCTCCTACTGCCGCCTGTTCAACAAGTCCGAGGAAGAACTGCTCGGCGAGACCTTCTTTCCCCTGGTGCACGAAGACGATCGCGGCACCACGCTCGAGTCGATGAAGACGCTTTTCGAGCCGCCGTACACCGCGCAGATCGAACAGCGCGCGCTCACCCGCGACGGTTGGCGCTGGCTGGCCTGGCTCGACACCGCCGTCATGGACGACGCCGGTGAAGTGACCGCCATCGTCGGTGTGGGACGTGACGTCACCGAGAGGAAAATGGCGGAACTCGCGCTGATAGAGAGCGAAAAACGTCTGCGTACGGTGATTTCCAATCTCCCTGTCATCCTCTTCTCCATCGACCGGGGAGGTGTTTTTACGCTCTCGGAGGGACGCGGACTCGACACGCTCGGACTCGAGGCCTCCCAGGTCGTCGGGCAGTCCGTTTTCGACGTCTACCGCGATCAGCCGACCATACTCGATACCGTCCGCCGCAGCCTGCAGGGCGAAGCCTTCACCTCCGTCGTGCAGATGGGTGACGAGTATTTCGAGACCTGGTATACGCCGCTCAAGGATGAGCGCGGGCGCGTCACGCAGGTGATCGGCGTGGCCGTCGACATCACCGGTCGCATCCGCGCCGACCGCGAACTGCACCGCTACCGCGATCACCTCGAGGAACTCGTCGAAGCGCGAACCCTGGAACTGGAACGCGCCAACGAGCGCCTGAAGCGCTTCCGTTTCGCGCTCGACAGCGCGGCGGACAATATTTACATCGTGGACCCGGAGACGATGAAGTTCGTGGATCTCAACGAAAGCGCCGTGCGCGCCCTCGGATATGATCGCGAGGAACTGCTGAACATGGGACCGGCGGACATTCAGGCGAGCGGACAGAGCCGCGATTACCTCCGCATGTACCAGGACGTGCGCAGGGGCAAGACCGAGGTCGGCATGTTCGAGACCCGGCATATGCGCAAAAACGGGGAAGACTTCCCGGTCGAGGTGTTCGTGCGCGCCTTCGAGATCACCGACGGACAGCTGCTGGTCGCCACCGCGCGCGATATTTCAAGGCGCAAACAGGTGGAAATGGCGCTCAAAGACTCGGAGTCCAAATACCGCAACGTGCTCGAGAACGCCAACGAGGCCATCATCGTGCTGCAGGACAACCTGCTGAAGTTCTTCAACTACAAAGTGCTCGAATTGACCGGTCTGCCCGAAAACGCGCTGCTCGATCTTTCCATACTGGAATTCGTGCATCCCGACGATCATCACGCGGTGACGCTGCAATACGAGAAACGCATCGCCGGACAGCACCTGCCCGAGAGCTACGACGTGCGCATGTTCGACGCCAACGGCACCATCAAGTGGATGGAAGTGCGCGATGTGCTCATCACCTGGGAAGACCAGCCGGCGACGCTGAACTTCTTCAACGACATCACGGCGCGCAAGAACGCCGAGCATTACATCCGCTTCCAGGCCTCGCTGCTGAGCATCGTGCGCAACTCTGTGATCGCCATCGACCTGACCGGACGCGTGACGTACTGGAACCGCTTCGCGGAGATCCTCTACGGCTGGCCGGCCTCGGAAGTGGAGGGGAAGAAGCTCTTTGAACTGCCCTCTTTCGGACAGGAGTTCCGTGAAGGACTGTTCCCCGTGCTGCAGCAGCGCGGACAGTGGGAGGGCGAGGTCGAGCGCCAGCGCCGCGACAGCGCGCCCCTGGCCGTGTATGCCGTCTGGAACGCCATCATGCAGGAGAGCAAGGTCACCGGCTACGTCGGTATCGGCATCGACCTGACCGAGCGCAAGAAACTCGAACGCGAACTGCTGCAGTCGCAGAAACTCGCCTCGCTGGGCATACTCTCCGAAGGTATCGCGCATGAGCTGCGCAATCCCCTCGGCTACGCCTCCTCCGCAGCGCAGCTGCTCCTGCGGAAAAAGAGTCCCACCCCCGAGGAACTCGAAAAATTCAGCACCGCCATACACACCGGCGTGGAAAAAGCCAACAAAATCGTCGAAAACCTGCTGCTGATCGGCAAGCCCAAGGG
>JAVVFP010000180.1:0-6451 GCA_032250495.1 Bacteroidota bacterium
GCCCCAATCCTTTCATCAACGATGGCAATGTCAACAGCGTCGTGTTCTCGGCGGGACTGACGACACTCGCCAGTCTCGACGAGCGCTCGCACGGCTGGGATGCGCAGCTGCAGTATGAAATGGCAGGCGGTTTCGCCGCGGGCGATTTTGAATTCACGCAGATCATCGCGGATGTCCGACGCTATCAGCCGCTGAGTGAGCACCTGAATCTCAATCTGCGCGCCCGCGCAGGAATGAGTGACGGCCTGCTGCCTCAGCAGCGCGGCTTCGAACTGGGTGGTCCGGGCACACTGCCCGGTTACCGCTTCAAGGAGTTCGCCGGAAGCCATGTCGCACTGCTCAGCACAGAATTCATCGTCCGCAGCAGTATCGTGGGCAATGCGCGCGGCTGGGCGAAAAACCTGCTGCGCAATACCAACATCATCTTCTTTGCCAACGCGGGTTCGACCAACGGCGCCCAGTCCCTGCTGGGTGACGTCACCGACGTCACCCGCGGTGCGATGGACGTGGAACTCGGCAACGATTTCGTTCTCGACACCTGGAAATCGGATATCGGTGTGGCACTCGGCAGCGCGGACGGAGATTTTCGTATCGGCGCCGCGTGGCGTCTCGACCGGGAGGATGCGCCCAACTTCGTGATCCGCTTCTCCCGCCCCTTCTGACCGGAGTCCGCTCCCGGGGAATTCAAAAAGCCGTTCGCCTGAGTGAACGGCTTTCTTTTTTTACCGTGGGTGTACCGCCGGTTTCAACCGGTCTGCGCAGAAACTGCGCGGTGCTGACCTGCCTGTGCTATCGCGCTGATCACGCGTTCGAGCCCCGTGTCTATCGTGTCGCCGACGTGAATCTCCACGAAAGTCGATTCCGACCGCCGGGTCAGGCACCAGGAGGCGATGATGCGCATCTCATCGATATCCTCCCTCCGCCCGGTGAACAGTTCTTCCTGTCGCGAGAAAAAGACTTCCTCTATCCTGCTGCGCAGCGTTTCCGCGGGAACTGCCTTCTGATCGACGAGAAACTGCGCGGCGAGCATGCCCGCTTTGATCAGGTGCACGTCCACGCTGCTCCTCCGCGCCAGAGTAATGATGATCAGGTTCTGTTTGCGCACGGACTGCACCATCAGGCGCTGCTGTCGAATGATGCGCTCGACGGCCGCGATGCGGTCGCGCAGCACGGCCGCCCCTTCGAAATCCAGGTCCTCGGCACGCGCCTCCATCCGGCCGCGGAGCCTGTCGAGCACACTGTCCTGCTCCCCCTGGAGGAAGAGCACGATGTCATCGACCTCCCGCAGATACTCCTCCCTTCCGGTGGCATTGGCGCAGGGAGCGCCGCAGCGCTTGATCTCATGGTAGAGACAGGGCGTGTTGCCGTCGTCGGGTCGCAGCTTCCCCTCGCATTCCCTGAGCATGAACAGCTTGTTGATGCTGTCGAGCGCATCTTCGACCGCGAAGCGCGAACGGAACGGACCGAAGTACTCCGCCCCGTCGTCGCTGATGTCGTAGCACCACCCTATGGTCGGCCACTCGTCCGCCATGTCGATACGGATGAACGGGTATTTCCGATAGCGCTTGAGCTGCGTGTTGAAGGCAGGCTGATGCTGCTTGATCAGCCGGGATTCATTGAGGAGAGCCGAAAGCTCCGTCTCCATCGCCTTCCACGTAATCCCGTGCACCGCCCGCACAAGGCGATGGATTTTCTGTGTATGCCCGATGTTGTGATAGAAATACGAGCTGACACGTTCCCTCAGATCCCGCGCCTTGCCGATGTACAGGATGTCACCCCGTTTGTCATGAAAGAAGTACACGCCCGGACTGTGCGGCAGCTCGGACAGATTATCCTGCAGCCGCGTGAAATATTTGGGTGCACCGGTGATACGGTATATCTGCTTGTTCTGGAAGGAAAGGAGCTCGGCTACCTCGTGCGTGTCGAATTCCTCTTCAAGGATGCGCAGGAAATTCTGCAGCACGACGGCAGTCGCTTCCGCATCGCCGGCGGCACGGTGCCGATTCCTGATTCGGATGTTGAAATGCGCGGCGAGCGCACCCAGGTTTTTCTTGCTCTTCTGCGGAAGCAGCCGCCGCGCCAGTCGCGCCGTGCAGAGGTTCGGCACCTGCAGCGTTTCCATGCCGCAACGCCGCAGCGTCGCGTCGACGAAAGAGCGATCGAAGCGGACATTGTGGGCGACGAAAATCGCTTCGCCAATGAATTCCCGTACCGTCCGCATGACCTCTTCCGCGTCAGGGGCCGTGTACACCATCGCGTTGCTGATACCGGTGAGCCGCTGAATCTCCTCGGGGATGAACTGGCGTGGATTGATCAGCGTGGCGTAGCGATCGATGATCTGTCCCCCGCGCACACGGATCAGCGCGATCTCCGTCATGCGGTTGCGGTCGGGACTGAGTCCCGTGGTCTCGACGTCACAGACGACGAAGTCGCTGTCGGCGATCTGCAGGTGATATGGTTGTTGCGCGGTGGACACGTGGACGATGGTGCAGCGGTGTTTGGGATGGAGGTGCGGGTCAGACGACGTCGTAGAAATTCCTGTTCTGAATCTTGATGACACGACCGGGACGCTGGGCGAGCAGGCTGTAATCGTGTGTCGCCATGATGATCGCCGTACCGCGCTTGTTGACGCGGTCAAAAATGGCAAGGATGTCGCGGGAAGCGGACGGGTCGAGATTGCCGGTCGGTTCGTCGGCCAGCAGGATCACGGGATCGTTGACGAGCGCGCGCGCGATGGCGACGCGCTGCTTCTCCCCGCCGGAAAGATCGTCCGGCATGGAAAACTCCTTCGAGGAAAGACCGACTTCGGCGAGCAGGCGATGCACCTTGGAAGCGATGATCTGGCGTCGGGCAGCGGTGACATGAAGCGCGAACGCCACGTTCTCGAACACATTCCTGTCCTCGAGCAGACGGTAGTCCTGGAAAACAATGCCAATGGTGCGCCGCAGGTACGGTACCTGGTGCCGGGTGATGCTCGAGGAGTCGTAGCCCCCGATACGGACGCGGCCCATGGTGGGAAGCGTATCCATATACAGGAGGCGCAGGAAAGAGCTCTTGCCGATACCGGTTTCACCGATCACGTACACGAACTCGCCCTCGGATATCATCAGGTTGGCGCGATCGAAAATGTCCTGATTCCCGAAGGTCAGCCGGACGTTATGAAATTCGATCATCGAAACGCGCCTCCTTGTGGGGGGGGGTACTTACTGCAATCTATTCGATGCGATGCTGCGCGCAAAATGCACGGCTTCCTTCATGCTCTCGGGACTGGCCAGGCCGTGACCAGCGATGTTGTAGGCGGTACCGTGATCGGGCGAGGTGCGGACGACAGGCAGACCAGAGGTAATATTCACGCCCCTCCCCATCGCCTGGAGCTTCAGCGGGATCAGACCCTGGTCGTGGTACATCGCGATGATGATATCGTAGAACTGCTGGGTATGGGCGGAAAAAAAACCGTCAGCGGGAAAGGGGCCTTCCACGTTGAGTCCTTCCTCCTGCAGCGCTGCCACGGCCGGCTGAATGATCTCCGCCTCCTCCGCGCCGATCACCCCCCCGTCACCTGCGTGCGGGTTGAGGCCGAGTACCGCGATGCGCGGATCATCGATCGCGAAATCGACTTCCATGGCGCGATGCGCGAGGCGTACGGTACGCGCGACGCGTTCCTGCGTGATCAGCGCCGCAACCTCGCGCAGCGGAACATGGATGGTCACGAGGCCGACATTCATCGTGTTGCTGCTGAGTATCATCAGTACGTTTTCACCACTCTCGCAAAAGGCGGCCAGCATGTCCGTGTGGCCGTGGAAAGGACTGCCGGCCAGCGCGATCGCTTCCTTCGATATCGGGGCCGTGACCAGGGCCTGTGCGGCCCCGGAGTGTGCGGCGTCGAAGGCGGCGCGTATCGCATCGAGACTGATCCGTCCCGATTCCGCCGTGGGGCGACCGATGTCCTCCTGGCGCAGCGCGCCTTGCGTCACCACGTATCCCACGCTGCCTTCACGGGCCTCCCCGGGTGCAGTCAGACGCTGCAACGGCACATCCATTCCCAGGCGCTGGCTGTAAAAAAGTATCACATCCTCCGGACCGTAGATCACGGGCCGGCAGTTGTCGAGAAGATCGGAACGGTGAAACGCCTTGAGGACAATTTCCGGTCCGATTCCATTTATGTCACCGATGGAAATCGCTATCAGTGGGAGCATCCTGGCACTCCTCGTATAATTTATAGTCTCCGTTGTGATTCCTGTCGACGAAGCGGAATGTCTTGCCGAGCGAGGGATAATACCAGATCTCCTCGGCAGGTTCGTCGGAGTTCAGCACGCGCTGCTTGTCTTCGGGTGGACCGAAAAGTATGTACACTTTCCCGCGGTCGGTCTGCGCGCCGTTGCGTTCATGCAGCGTCTGAAACTGGTCTATCGTTTCGTCCACGCGGCGAAAGTACTCTGTCATCATCTCGTTGTATTCGGTTTCCGGTGTGGTGTCGAGTTCACGCCAGTACTCACGGAAGCGTTGCGTCATTTCCCTGCGGCTGCCGCTGCTCATGGCCTCATACTCGTCCTCGGTAAGGATGTAGCGCATGACGTCGACGGCGAACTCGATATCGCGGAGGGAATACGGCATGTTGCGCCAGTATATGCTCGTGCGCCACGAGAGGGAATCGTCGCTGTCGTCGCCCTGCGCACGGACTTGCAGGAGATAGGGACCGACATCGAGGCGGGCGATGGGAAGTCGAAGCACGACCAGGTCGGACTCGGTCGACGTCCCTTTTCCGAGATCGAAATTGTCGACCCGACCCGAGGGTAGCAGGGGAGCAACGTTGCGTAGCACCGCTTCCGGCTGAATCACGTCCGCGGGAAGGACTTCCCTGTCCACATCCCCGTCCTCATCCAGGCGGAGCAGACGCAAGGTCCAGGTGGGATTCCATCCGCGCGTCACGGGTATGCCGATCAGGCCCGGCGCCGCGAACGGCAGCGTTCCGTCGTACCCGAGCACGCTGTACTCCACACTCTGCGGGTTCTGATTCACCTCCAGCGGCAGCGGCATGCCGATGGCCCGACCATCCTGAAGGTCTTTGACCTCCAGGATGCGCGTGATATTGCGCTGACGCGCTGACTTCCTGTCGGAGAGCGTAACGAGGAATTCGTACCTGCCCGGTTCGAGATGGAAGTGCTGCCGGAAGCGCAGGTAGCGGTCCCGCATCTCGGTCGCCTCGTAGCTTCCGCTGTAGAGGGAGGCGAAGTGATTCCGTGTCGCGACCGACTTCCCTTCGCGGCGTGCGTGCATGCTGATTTCAACGCCCGCCGCGTATAGCGAGTCCGCATGCAGGCTTTCAGTACGCGTAAAAATCATGAAATCATGCGTCACCCTGAGAAAGATATCGACGCGCGCCTTCCCGGCCGAATCCGACGGCAGCTGCGCAGCTTCGACGTAGAGCTGATGACCGTAGCGAATATCCGGCGCGGACTGCCCCACCGCCGGCGGCGTAAGGACACAGGTGAGAACGGTGAGAAAACACAGGCTGCGGGACAGGCGCATATCAATTCCAGAATTGTCAGACATCAAGATTGCGAACGTACTTCGCATTTCGTTCGATGAACTGCCGTCGCGGTTCGACGTTGTCACCCATGAGAATGGTGAACAGGCGGTCGGCCTCGGCGGCGTTCTCCATGGTCACAAGCAGCAGCGTGCGCGTCTCCGGGTTCATGGTTGTTTCCCAGAGCTGCTCGGGATTCATCTCTCCGAGTCCCTTGAAACGCGAGATCGAGATTCCTCCGCGCCTGATGACCGCTTCCTCTTCACTGGGTTCGAGTTCTTCGTCCACAAGCTTCGCGGCGCCGAAGGACTTGAGGATTTCATCCCGCTCGTCCTCGTCGAAGGCGTAGCGCTCGGTTTTTCCTTTCTTGATCTTGTAGAGCGGCGGCTGCGCGATGTAGACGCGTCCCGCTTCGAGCATGGGTTTCATATAGCGGAAGAAGAAGGTCAGCAGCAATGTGCGAATATGGCTGCCGTCCACGTCCGCATCGGTCATGATAATAACTTTGCCGTATCGCAAACTAGCCAAATCCATTTCCTCATCACCGCCGATTCCCGCGCCGAGAGCGGAGACGATCGTGTTGATTTCCCCGTTCTCGAGCACCTTGTGCAGACGGGCCTTTTCGACGTTGAGGATCTTGCCCTTGAGCGGAAGGATGGCCTGAAAGCGTCGATCCCGTCCCTGCTTGGCCGAACCGCCCGCCGAGTCGCCCTCGACGAGGTAGACCTCGCAGTGCTCGGGATCGGTGATCGAGCAGTCCGCCAGTTTCCCCGGAAGACTCAGGGAATCCATCGCGTTTTTCCGCCGCGTCAGGTCGCGCGCACGGCGCGCCGCCTCGCGCGCTTCGGCCGCACGCAGCGCCTTTTCAATAACACGCTTGGCGATGCTGGGATTCTGCTCGAGATACAGCGTCAGCTGTTCACC
>JAVVFP010000181.1:0-6439 GCA_032250495.1 Bacteroidota bacterium
GCTGGAAGCAAACAAGATCCCGGCCAGAGGAGGGGGACCGGGATCTTGACATCGGAAGCGGAACGCTGTGAAGGATGTTGTGTGAGGTGCCGTTACTTGAGCCTGTTCGATAGGAAGGGTTTGAGTCTATCCATCATTCAAAGAAGGGGTCCTTCACTATCCACTTCCTAGTTTCTTAACGCTTTACCTGTATGAAAAGTTACCAGGATTCCGGAGAATGTCAGGGCACAAATACGTCCATGGACGGAGAGAGGGACAGGGAGGGCGATGTGAAAAAAGGAAAAATGGAAAGATGAAAACATGCTGCTTTCTTATCTTTCCATCATTCCTTCTTTCGCATCTTTCACATTCCGGATCCCCCATGCGCCCATTGATCTCCGCCGACGAACTTCTGCAGCAGACGTCTTCCGCCATGCTCCCGGTCATCCTCGACTGCCGGTACGATCTGGCGGATACCGCGAACGGGAGGGTGCATTACGGGCAGGGACATATACCCGGCGCGCAGTATCTCTCGCTCGACGACGACTGCTGCGCCGCGATCGGGGCGCACGGGGGACGGCATCCGCTGCCGTCGGTCGCGGCGATGGCGGCGCTGTTCTCGGGCTGCGGCGTTACGCGCGGGGAAACACCGGTCGTGGCCTACGATGACGAGGGCGGCTGCTTCGCCGCCCGCGTGTGGTGGATGCTGCGCTACCTGGGACATGAAGATGTGCGTGTGCTCGACGGCGGCTTCACCGCATGGAAGGAAGCGGGGGGAACGGTGACACGCGAACAGCCCGTCCCCATCCCCGCGAGTTTTGTCCCTGCGGTACAGGAGCAAATGCGCGTGGACGCCGGAGAGGTGTCCGCACGTGACGCGTCCACGCTGCTGATCGATTGCCGGGCGCATGAGCGTTTTACAGGGAGGGAGGAGCCGATCGACCCGGTGGCGGGACATATCCCCGGGGCCTTCAACGTGCCGTGGAAGGACCTGGTGGAAGAGGACGGACGTTTCCGTCCGGTCGCCGCGCTGGCCGAGCAGCTGACGGCGGTGGACGAGCGCAGCATCATGTACTGCGGCTCGGGCGTCACCGCCTGCGTGAACATTCTCGCGGCCGAGCACTGCGCGCTCGGACTCCCCCGCCTCTACGCCGGGAGCTGGAGTGACTGGATTGCCCGGTCGGACAGTCCGGTCGCTACGGGGGAGTGACGGCAGGGACGCTTACTGTCCGCCTTGACGGACCAGCTCCTGCAGCACGTCCTTCAATTTTTCGATTTCCTCACCGTAGCGTGTCCAGTCGCCGTCGCGCTGCGCACGGATGGCGCTTTCATAATGCTCCATGGCCGTGCGGGAGAGCTCATTGACGTCGCGCAGGAGGGGCACTTCAGGTTGCTGCTCTTCCGAGACGTCCCTGGTGGTGGCGGATGGCACATCGTCGCCGCGCACGCGGAAGACGCGGCGCAGGCTCTGCTCGAGTGTCGGTTCCATGGCCAGGCGGTTGTGGTAGGCCACGATAATGCGCTTGAGCTCGGGAAGCTTGCCGGAAGTGGCCTGCAGGTACACCGGCTGCACGTACATGACTTCCTTCTTGATGGGAATCACCAGCAGGTTGCCGCGGTACACGCTCGACCCCTGCTGATTCCACAGCGAGAGCTGCTGGGATATCAGCGGATCCTGGTCGATGCGCGCGGCGATCTGCATGGGACCGAAGATCATTTCCTGCTTCGTGAACTTGTAGACCAGGCGCTTGCCGTAATGCTCCCCGTCGCTGCGCGCACACAGCCACGCGATCATATTGTCACGCTTGTTGGGCGTGTAGGGAATCATCTGAATGAATTCCGCTTCCGTTTCTCCCGGGAGCCGCATGATGGCGTAATAGCTCTCCATTTCGACGACGGTCTGCTCGAGTTTCTCGGTCGCGATATTCCAGAGGTCCTCCTTGTTGTAGAACACCTGCGGATCGGTCATGTGATAGGTGGCGTAAATATCGGACTGTATGTCGAAGAGGTCCTGCGGGTAGCGGATATGCGCCCGGAGGTACTCGGGCAGCTCGTCCTGGTCGCGGAAGAGGTCGGGGAAGATGCTGCGGTAGACGCGAATCATCGGATCGTTGTCCTCTCCGAAATCGTAAAAGGTCGTCTCCCCGGTATAGGCATCCACGACGGCCTTGACCGAATTGCGAAGGTAATTGAAGCCGGCGATTGGTTTCGAATACGGGTATTCCGAGCTGTAGGTGTAGGCGTCACAGATCCAGTACAGCCGCTTGTTGGCCACGACGAGATACGGATCCTCGTCGAAGAAGAGGAAGGGGGCCAGGGAGCGCACGCGCTCCATGATATTGCGCTTGTAGAGGATTTGGCTTTCCGGGGCGACATAGCCCGAGATGAGCATGTTCAGGTCGCTGAAATGCATGGCGAAGATCAGGCGGCGGAACAGCGAACCGATGGACACCCCGCTTTCCTCCTGGTAGGTGGTCATCTGGTTGCTGTCGCCGATCGGGTAATCGAACTCCTCGATATTTCCCTTGACGATGACCGGGTTGTCGGTCTTTTCGCCGTAGTAGATACCCGGTCGGTCGACCTGCAGGCCGTGCTCGGAAATCGGGGGGATGTCCTTGATGAAGAATTCCGGCAGTCCCTCCTTGGTGACGACGTTCACCGGACTCATGCCGAGTCCGTAGCCGTGCGTGAACACCAGCTTCTTGTTCACCCAGGTCTGGGCGTTGGGGGGCAGTTTGCTCTGATCGAGTTCGCGTGCGCTGAGCATCACCTGGCGGTAACTGCCGTCCGGCAGGCGGTAGCGGTCGATATCCACGTCCTGGAAACCGTAATACAGTCTGATCACCTGCAGCTGATCCAGCGTGCTGGCGAGGGGACGGTAATCCCAGAGCATGATGTTGCGTATGGTCGCGCTGTCGGCAACGATGTCCTCGAAACCCAGTTGGTAATCCGGGTCGATCTGCTTTTCTTCGATGTTGTTGAGGTCGTATGCCGCCCGCGTGAATTCGATGTTGTTGCTGATGAAGGGCAGCTCCTTGCTCTGCTCGTTCGGATCGACGATGAATTTCTGCAGGAGAGAGGGGAAGACGGAACCGACGACGATGGCCGCGACCACGAAGCCGATGCCGAATTTGCTGAGCAGCTTGAAATTGCGCTGGAACAGGGTGTAGACGATCATCACGCCCGTCAGCAGCGAGATGACGGTCATGATCCATGCCGCCGGAAGCTGCGCGTTCACGTCGGTGTAGCCGGCGCCGTAAAAACTCGCTGAGCGGGAGGAGAACAGGATGTCGTAGCGGGAAAGCCAGTAATTGACGGCGATAAGCAGCATGAGTACGCCCAGCAGCAGGGCGAGGTGCTTGCGGGCGGTGGAGGAAATCGAAATGCGTCCCACCGCGAAAGAGACTCCCTGCCGCACCACGTACACCACGAGCGTGCCGATGATCATCAGCACGGTGCAGCCGATGAGCCAGGCCTTGACGACGTTGACAAAGGGCAGCGTGAAGACGTAGAAGGACACGTCGTGCCCGAAGATCGGGTCGGTGATGGCGAAATCCTCCGCGTTGAAAAAGGCCAGCATTTCCATCCAGCTGCCACTGAGCATGCCCGCCATGATGAAGGCCAGGAACAGGCTGCCGCCGTAGGCCAGCCACTTGATCGCTTTTGAAAAGCCTTCGACGAACTTCTGCAGCCGGGGATCCAGCGTCAGGTTGGATTCCGAGCGCAGCGCGACGCTGAGATTCAGGTTCATCACGATCAGGAAGAACACGAAACCCGCCAGCCAGAGCGAATACTGGGCGCTGTAGGTTTTCCAGAAAACCTTGATGTAGCCAAGGCTGTCGAACCACCACATGTCCGTGATGAAGTTTGCGAAGAGTCCGAGGAGAATGAAAATGCCGAAAATCAGGCCGGCGGCGATACCGAGAGTGCGTCTGGCTTTCATAATGAACCGATGAGATGGAGATACATGTCCTGAAATCTAGTGTTTGTCGCATCGAAAGGCAATGAAAACCGGAGGAATCGCACAGGCAGCGGAATCGTATTGGAAAAGAATTCCCGTGATACTAACATGGGAGCATGATGTCCGCCCGACTCGCCATCCTCGTTTTGCTGCTTGCCGCAGGCGCCGCCCCGTTGCGCGCGCCGCTGTGCGCCCAGGTGTACCCGAACTCACCGGTGTTCCGGGATTACCGTCCGCGGCAGGACGGTCGGGACGAACGCGGTGAAGGACTGCGCAGGCAGATCAACCTTTTCATGCTGGAACGGGACGCCGTCAGGGGCGACCCCCTGGCCCAGCATGAACTCGGCGTGCGCTACCTGACCGGGAAAGGTGTGGCAGCCGACACCGCGAAAAGCGCAGAATGGCTGCGGCTCGCGGCATCGCAGGGCGTGCTTTCCGCCATGTATAATTACGCCCTGCTGCGCAATAACGGCTGGGGGGTGGAGTGGAATCCCTTCGACGCCTATCGCCTTTTCCTCGCGGCCGCCAGGGCGGGCATGCCCGAGGGCCAGTATGTCGTCGGCATTTTCCATACCGACGATCTCGTGCTGCGACAGGACTGGCACCGCGCCTACGAGTGGGTCAGCCGCGCAGACGAAGCGGGATACGCCCCGGCGGCGCGGGCGAAGGAAGAAATCCTGCGGCGGGGACATGTGCGTATGGACGCTGATTCCACCGTGAAGCCCCGGGAACGGGTCGCTGCGGAAAACGGGGAGGAAGGGGAGGAGGACTGGGCGCCCGTGCTGCTGGATTTCAGCGCAGGACCGGCGTCCGAAGCGATCAGCACACGGCAGCTGCTGGGCGAATTCCTGGCCTCGGTACCGATGACGGCCGGAGATTCCGCGGCTTATCTCCGGCTCGCCACGGGAGCTGCGACTCCCTCGACCATGATGCGCCTGCATCGCATGGCGCGACACGGCAACCCGGAAGCCATGACGCTGCTCGGCCGCCTGCTGGCGGAGGGAAGTCAACTCGGGCAGGATAGGCTGCAGGCCGCCTCGCTCTTCGCCACGGCGGTGTACCTGGAGTCCGCCCGCGCAGGACAGTTGCTGATCGCACAGGTACGGGACGCCGCGCTTCGCGAACGCATCGCGCGCGAAGCCTACGGCGGAAACCCGGAAGCGCAGTATCTCTGGGCGACGCTGCACGCTTTGGAATTCGACGCACGCCTGACGCCCGCGCAGGCGCTGGACATGCTCAAGCGC
Source organism: Bacteroidota bacterium (assembly GCA_032250495.1). Classification (GTDB taxonomy): domain Bacteria; phylum Bacteroidota; class Ignavibacteria; order SZUA-365; family SZUA-365; genus BM516. The sequence goes on from JAVVFP010000181.1 coordinate 5,185, forward strand.
GCCGCCGCGCAGGACCATGGCAAGGCGCTGGTGCAGCTCGGTCTGTGTTACGCGTCGGGACGATGGGTGGAACGCGACCCCGTCCGCGCCGCGATGTTCTGGTCGCATGCCGCGGACCTGCACGACGAGGAGGCACGCGTCCGACTGGCCGCGGGAGTGATACTGGGTAGAAACGAGGGTATGGGACTCGCGGAAGCGCTGCAGGCCTGTGAGGCGGCCGCGGCGGAAGGGAGTGTGGTGGCCGCGGTGGCACTCGCGGCAAGCTATGAGAAAGGCATCGGCCGCAGCGCCGCGAAAGGGATTGCCGCACGCATCTACCGGGAATGCGCCATACGCGGGTCGCGCACCGCCTACGGCGCCCTGCGTCGCATGCATGAGGAGCTGCGCCCGGATGACCCCCTCTTCACGCGCTGACCGGTGGTGGCAGGCACGCGCTCCGTTCCAGGGTTCGCGCTCCGTTCCAGGGTTCGCGCTCCGTTCCAGCGGAGGTGAACAGGAAAATCTTGCCGCCTGCGCGAGAATACTGCGATTTTCATTCATGAAAAAACGTCAGATAATTCCCTGGAATCGCACGAATCTCCTTTTCATTCGACACGGGGCTGTATTATTTTTCAGTCCAAACACGATTTCAGGCCATGTCCGACAAGACTGCGTACCAGGTCCTGCTCATCGAAGAGCGCAAGGCGGATGCCGAGCTCATCGAGGAAGCGCTTCTGCAGAGTTCCCTGCCCTGTGTGGTGACGCATGTGGCGCGGCTTTCCGACGCGCTCGAGCAGACGCTGGGTACGCAGTTCGACGTGGTACTCATGGACCTTTTCCTGACCGACAGCCGGGGACTCGACACCTTCGTGGCCATGCGCAGCCATGCGCTGCAGCTGCCGATGATACTGCTCACCGACTCCGCCAGCCTTGCGGTGACCAGTGAAGCGGCGAAAAAGGGCGCGCAGGACGTGCTCAACAAGGACGAGATCAGTCCGGCCGTGCTCGAGAAAACCCTGTTTTATGCCATCGAGCGCAAACGGCACGAGCGGGAACTGCAACAGCAGAAGGAGTTTTACGAAAACCTCCTGCAGGACGCGAATGTCTGGGTGGAGGCGCTCGACCGTCACGGCAGTGTCATTCTCTGGAACCGCGGTGCGGAAAGCATCTCCGGCTACACCGCGCGCGCGCTGCTGCGCAACCGCAGCCGCTGGGAGCTGCTCTACCCCGATGAGGATTATCGGCGGCAGATGTTTGCGGAATACACCCGGCTGCT
>JAVVFP010000709.1:0-1550 GCA_032250495.1 Bacteroidota bacterium
CCACGCTGAATTCGAAGACATTCGGCGCGCGCGCGGGGGAGACGCGCGTCAGTTGTACGGGAATGGTGATGCGTTCGCCGGCTTCCACCACGTAGTCGCGCTGCATGCCGAGGGTGACGTAAGAGAACGTCGTCGTGTCGTACGGAAGCGTGTACGAGGTACTGCCGGTACCGAAACCGACGTTGGATTGCACCTCCGCCTCCACGCCAACCTCGTCGCCGTTCCAGCAGTCGATCGGGGAGATGTAGCGTAATTCACATATGCCGGTACTCTGCAGCTGTTCGGCGATTTCCTGGTAGATCTGATCCAGTTCCGATGCCTCCGGCGCGTTGAAGTAGCGTCCCCCGGTCTGCTCCGCCAGCAGGCGCATATTGCTTTCGTCCACGTCCCGTCCGAGGCCGATGGTATACACCGTGCATTCCGCGTCCCGCGCATAGTTGATTGCAGTGGAGGGACCGAGCGTGGAACTGTTGTCCTCACCGTCGGCGAGCAGTATCATCACGCGGCGCTGCGTGCGATAGCGGATCAGGTTCGCGCTCATGGCAACGGCATCCCACAGCGCCGTGCCCGCGATCCAGTTGAGTCCGTTGATTTGCTGCTTGAGCCGCGTCATGTCCGCCGTCCATGGCTGATCGTAATACGCCTGTTCACTGAAACTTACCAGCGCGGCGGAATCCCCCGCCTGCAGCCTGTCGACGAAAGAGATGGCCGCACGCTTGGCGTCCACCAGTCCGTTGTTCCCCCAGGGCCACGGACCCATGCTGCGACTGATGTCGATCAGCAGCAGGACGGCCACCGCACCACGCGAGAGCGTATCCTCACAGAAACCCTCTGTTATGGGACGAATCACACCTTCTTCGAACACGGTGAAATTCTGCACACCCAGTCCGGTTACGTTCTCGTTGCCCCGTGTCACCTGCACTTTCAGACGCACTTCGGGATAGGCGGATACGTCGGTGCTGTCGATGCGCAGTTGTACCTGGGCGGATGCCATCACCGGGATGAACAGGCAACATGCCAATACGGACGCAAACAGTTTCATGATACGGTCCCGAAACTGGTGGAGAAACTGAAAGGTGAATAATATCCCGTATTTCACACAGGCGCAAGTGGAATTGGGATTCGCATTGAATGATGAAATATTTGCGAAAGGGGCTTTCCTGAACTAAGTTCCGGCCATATAGTATCGATCACATTGTTTGCGAACCCATTATGCATCGAATGCTGCTGTGCGCTCTTCTCCTGGTGACTCGTCCTGTAATTCTGTATGCCCAGGATTGGTCCGGTCCCGACAATGCCGGCGAACTCGTCTCCGCGGAGGGCGGCATGGTGGTATCGGCGAGCCGGGAAGCGAGCGCGGCCGGCGCTGCGGTATTGCGCGCAGGGGGCAACGCGGTGGATGCCGCGGTGGCAGTGGGTTTCGCACTGTCCGTGAGTTATCCCTCCGCCGGAAACCTCGGGGGTGGATGCTATATAATCATACGCATGGCGGACGGCAGGGAGGCGGCGATCGACGCGCGCGAGACGGCGCCCGCGGCGGCGCACAGGGA
>JAVVFP010000705.1:0-1560 GCA_032250495.1 Bacteroidota bacterium
CTGCTGTACTTCTCTGCCGCCGACAGTCTGCATGGACGCGAGCTGTGGGTGACCGACGGAACGACGGCGGGGACACAACTCGTGGCGGATATTCAGCCCGGTCCGGGTGACAGCCGTCCCTACCCGCTCACGCCCATCGACGGCAGCCTGTATTTCTCCGCGGATGACGGGACGGCGGGGATGGAGCCCTTCCGTTCAGACGGCACGCCGGGAGGCACACAGCGCATCGCGGATATCCGTGACGGCAACGGGTCCTTTCCCTCGCACTATTTCTCATTGAGCGGCGCACTGCTCTGCTCTGCGAACGACGGGGGCGGAAATGAGTTCTGGCTGCTTGATCCCACCGGGCTGCGGCCTGCGCGCCGACTGCGTGACATCAATCCGCTCGGCGCGTCGTATCCCATGAATCCGCTGCAGATCGGGGAACTGCTGTATTTCTCGGCCCATGACGGTTTTCACGGACGGGAGCTGTGGCGCAGCGACGGAACGGAAAGCGGGACGTACATGGTCGCGGACATCGCGCCGGGGCAGGCCTCTTCCTCGCCCGGCGCGCTGACTGCATTTCGCGGACAGCTGTTCTTCACGGCGACCGACAGCGTGTACGGGCAGGAGCTGCGCGTGCTCGCAGCGCAGGAAGCCATTGTCTGCAACGGGGAGCAGGCCGAGCTGCGCGCGGGAAACGGGGAAGGTACGGTGCGCTGGTATGACAGACCCGACGCCGGGGCACTGCTTGCAGAGGGAAATGCGTTCCGGACGCCTGTGCTGCACCGCTCCGGAACGTACTGGGCCGATGTGACCGTCGCCGGGTGCCGCAGTCTCCGCACACCGTTTCACGTCCAGGTGCGCGCCCCCGATCCGGTCGTGCGCGATACCGCGGCGCCGGCACACAGCAGTCTGCGCCTGAATGTATCGACCGCCTCCGGCGAGATTCAGTGGTTCCATTCCCCGTCCGCCCCGCTGCCTTTCCACACCGGGGATGCGCTCAGCGTACTGCTCGGCAGCACCGATACGCTGCTGTACGTGCGCACCGTCGAGGAAAACTGCAGCAGTGCGCTTTTGCCGCTGCGCGTGCATGTCTCCACCAGCAACGTGACCGAAGTCCTGCCGCAGCGGCGCGAGCTGCACAGCTGGCCGCAGCCGGTGCGCGGACAGCTGCATCTTCGCACAGGCCGTGCGACAGGCGCCGGTACGGTGATCGTGCGGGATATGCTGGGGAGGGAGCAGCTGCGCAGCACACGGGAACTGACGCCGGAGCATGCGCTTCGCCTTGATGTCCGCGGACTCGCTCCGGGCACCTATCTGCTGCTGCTCGAGCACGCAGGCGGGACCGATCAGCTGCTCTTTGTACGGCAGTAATTCACCACGCAGCAGGACATTACTCGACCAGCATCACCTTGCGTGTGTGCGCGGGACGTAACCGAATCCCAATGCGCGTGTCCATCATGCAAATCCCGGATCTCGCAATCCGATACAGAGACAAAGGAGGGACCGATGCCGCGTGAACGACGACGGAACGGGACTTGGGGCCGTGGCGCCGCGGTGCGGACGCTTCTGCTCATC
>JAVVFP010000612.1:0-2100 GCA_032250495.1 Bacteroidota bacterium
CGATAGGCGTATATCGTGTTGCCTTCCTGGATGATGGTGTTATCGAGGAATTTTGTCTGACCGAGGTAATAGGCATAGAAGGGACGATAGTACTGGCCGGTGAAACGGCAGTTCTGAATCAGCGTATTGTCCTCGGTGGATGCGGTGCCGCTGCCGTACAGGTACATGCCGTAACTTCCGTCCTGTATCGTACAGTTGAGGAAGCTGTTGTTATGATCCAGCGAACCGCTCGGCGAGTATATGACCGTGTTGTTGGTGGACGTTGTCAGCACCGGCTGTCCGATGAAGTCGATGTTTTCGAAGACGCAGTTCTCCATGCCGCCCAGATAGTAGAAGACGATGGAGTAGGTGGGATTGCTGGCTGTGAACGTCATGTTGCGGAAAATCAGCCAATCCGTGTCGTTGACGTACAGCGTCGGATTCCCGGTCTGGGAATAGAAATCCACGGTGACATCGGCCCTGTTGCCGGTTTCCGATTGGAAGGTGACCGTGTTCACGGCCGAGCTGCCGCTGACCGTTCCCCTGCCTCCCCCGAAGGCCACCTGCTCGGTGTAGGTTCCGGGACGCACGTTGAATACGACCGGACCGCAGAGACCGTTGTCATGAAGGACGGTAAGCGCCGCATCGAAATCGGGAAAATCGGGGTTCGCTCCCCCGATGGTGAAGGTGCCCGAGAGCGCGGACTGCCTCGTGGCGATCGTCGTGTCGTTATTGTTTACGGTATCGGCCACACCGTTCGGCATGCTCGTCCATGCCTCGATGGTATACGGTATGCCCGAGAGGAAATTCATGGTCGCGAGCGTCACCGAAGTCTTCCGTGTCGCAGCACTGAGCGTGTCGAGCAAGCCCGTCCAGCTGTACGGGGTCTGCGTGACACCGTTGAGTTTCCAGTTGATCGTGACGGAGGTGATCTGGTTGATGCCGAAATTCTGCAGGGCGACTCTCACGTCCTCCGTACCGGCGCAGAAATTGTCCGGCGACTCGATGGCGGAAATACCCGCATCGTTCGGGGCGGTCGCGCCTTCGTCGTAATAGACGACGCCGGAGATCTGCCGGGGACAGAGGCTGAAGGCGAAGCTGGTCACTCCCGTGGTCGGATCACCGGTTCCCGTACCCGCGCAATGGCTGCCGCAGTCGATGGTCATGTAGGAGTCCGAGAAACTCGACTGCGTGATGCTGGAATTGTACTTGACGGAAATCGAGTGATGGGAGATGATGAAACCCCATTTCTCATTCGGCTGGATCAGGAAATCCAGGTTGATGGGAATGATGGTCGGTGTCGAGGTCTGCGTCACCGTGACCGTCGTGCGACCGAGATGCACCCAGCCCGTGTTGGCGTTGACATAGCCGTTGGGATGCGCCCAGATATCGACGGTGGTACTTCCCGTACCCGCGAAGAGATTCGCGAAACGGTACAGGCGCACGGCCTGCTGCGCGGTGATATCGAAGGAAATGAAGGAATTCGATGATGTCGACGTGCTCCCGGTCGGAACAGTCGCCAGCGAATACGCGCCCTGTGCGCGCACATCCGCTGTCATGGTGAAAAGCAGTCCCCAGACAAGCAGGGACCACAGGATGACGGATGACCGCCTGGTCAGCCCTGTCGCAGTTCTCATACGTATACCTCGTGGAATGTGGGATGGAAAAACAGCTGTATTTACAACGCTCTGCGTGTAATCGCTTCCAATATCACAACTTCATCCTGTCGCCTGCCTGCAGTTGCGGATAATGTCCCGTGTCGCTTCCCCCACCCGGGGATCCGGCACTCTGGCCTATGAGAGACACGGCACGTGGACTTTAGTTACAGGTGAATTTTAAGGACATAACACTGTCCGTTGCGCCTGTCGCACCGTCCTTCGCCGTGGCTGCGTTTGGATGCGTGTCCGAGGGGCTCGGCACGCCATGACAAAATAATACCGTAAAATATGATACTGCATCAAGAGCCGAATTTTCACCCCAGTGCGCTTTATTCACTGTTTTGCGTCGCACGCGGGAGCGGTCGTCCTGTGCATCACGCGCCGGAATTCATCGGGCAGCGGAACGCTCCCTGTCCTTTCAGCAGCTTCGCAGGCACATTTCGCTCACACATGCGTCATAAAA